>CAZNTU010000024.1:0-39672 GCA_964575975.1 uncultured Desulfobacteraceae bacterium | reverse complement strand
TTGGAAACGGTTCACCGCGAAAAGACGGCTCTTTCGAACGCGATGGGGGAACTGGGGCTGAAAGAGGGGCTTGTCCTGACGTTCGACGACAAAAAGGAAGAGGAAGCTACAACCGGAGTCATTCGGTTTCGACCGGTCTGGGAGTGGCTCCTGACCTGGGAGGCATCCCCGGGACGATAAAACTATAGCCTTATGGTTTGATCCCGTACTTTTTGATCTTGTAGTGAATCGCCCGACGGCTGATTCCCAGGAGGTCCGCGGCGGCTTTCTGCACTCCGCCGGTTTGTTTCAGCGCCCGCAGGATGGCCCGGCGTTCGTTTTCCTCCAGGGAGAACGCTTCATCCTCGTCGTCCGAACGGCTTTCCGTCTCGAAAAGATGCAGCTGAAGGTGCTCGGGTTTTAGTTTGTTGTCGGGGCACAGGGCGGCTCCGGCCTCCATAGTGTTCTTTAATTCCCTGACGTTTCCGGGCCAGTCGTGCTCTTGGAGGACTTCCATGGTTTCGGGAAGTATTTCCACCGGCGGAAGTCCGTTTTGAGCGCGGAAATTGTCCGCGAAATAACGGGCCATTCCGGGGATGTCCTCCCGGCGGTCTCTCAGGGGCGGTACGGCTACGGTGACGACCCGAAGACGGTAGTAAAGGTCCTCCCGGAATCTTCCTGCCCTGATTTCATCCGCCAGGTTGGCGTTGGTGGCGGCCAATACGCGGCAGTCCACGTCGATCTCCCGAATGGCGCCGATGCGCCGAATCTTGTGGTTTTCCAAAAATCGCAGAAGACGCATTTGCATCTCGGGGCCGATATTGCCGATTTCGTCCAGGAACAGGGTGCCTTGGTCGGCAGCCTCGACAAGTCCCTTCTTGTCCCGCAAGGCGTGGGTGAAGGCTCCTTTCACGTGGCCGAACAGCTCGCTCTCCAGCAATGTGGTGGGGGTGGAACCGCAATCGACCACAACGATGGGCTTGTCCCGACGAGTACTCAAGTCGTGAATCATACGCGCCACGCACTCCTTGCCCACGCCGCTTTCCCCCACGATCAGGACGTTCATGTCGATGGCGGACACCTTCCCGATCATGTCGTGGAGTTCTTTCATGGCTTTGCTTCGACCTTCGTAGAGTCCCGACGCAGGGGAGACCGGGGGGGGGGACAGCGCGCCCAGAATCCCGTTGATCTTCGCCACCAGTTCCCGTCCGTCGAAGGGCTTGGTCAGGTATTCCACCGCGCCGGACTTCATGGCCTGTACCGCGTCCGGGATCGTTCCGTGGGCCGTCAGGAAAATAACGGGAAGGCCTGGGCGTTCGGCCCTGATTTTTTCGAACAATGTGAACCCGTCCACGTCCGGCAATTTCACGTCGCAGATCGCCAGGTCAACGTGCTGGTTCTTCACGCGTTCCAGAGCTTCCCGGGCGTCGGCGGCCTTGACCGCTCCAAACCCCGAGGCCAAAAGCCGGGCCTCCAGAACTTCGAGGATATGCGGATCGTCGTCCACGACCAGCACGTTGCGCCGGTCCGAACGTTCTGTTCGGGTCGTGTCTTTGGGTTTCAAGGAGTTTGAATGCCTTTCTTCTTTTCGTTGATTTCCTGATGGATTTCCTCGATGGCCGCGATTTGGCTTTTGAGTGCTTTTACGGCCTTTTCCATTTTGCTTGCCTGCTGCTGCAATGTTCGGATTTCGTTTTCACGTTTTTTTAGGCGATTCCGAAGTTCCGTGTTCTGTGCGGCGGCTTCGGCGTAAGCTCCGTAATAGGATTCGACGGGGAGAGCGATTTCAGGACACGACAATGGAGGGACCGGGGTCTCCTCCTCTATCTGGGGGCAAAGCGGGCCGCAATACTCGGTCGAGAACCATTTTTCCATGACAGGTCCGTACAAAACGCGGTAATTTTCCGGAATGCCCGGCCCCGTCGTATATTTCCACTGTCGCCACAGCTCTCGCGCCGTATCGAACTCCTCCGGCTTGTCCGCCAGGACGAGCCTGGAGCATGCCAGTCCGTGCAAGGCTTCCTTTTTCACCGCCGGATCGGTCGCCGTTGTCCAGAGCAACTGAAAATGCTCGGCGGCTCTCTGGAAATCGTCGTCGTCATACAGTGCCATGGCGGCGCCGAGTTGTATTCTATCGCCCTCGCTTTGGCGATTCAAAATTTTTTCGCGGTTCGGTCCGCATCCGTTTGCAAAAACGGTGGCTAAGCAAACCACGCAAGAAAGGACCGCGAGTGCCCCAACAGATCGATTCACCTTGTTCATGTTCGTACCTCTACCTTGGCGGGGAGGGTGAAAATCATGGCGGTCCCGCGACCGCCGTCGCTTTCCACCCAAATGCGTCCGCCATGAGCCTCGACAATATGTCTCGCAATGCTGAGCCCCAGACCGGCGCCGTCGGTTTTGCCCCGAACTCCTCGCACTCGGTAGTATTTGTTGAAAATAAACGGTTGCTCCTCCTTGGGAACGCCCGGACCGTCGTCCGCCACGGAAAAACGGATTTGTCCCTTGTCCGCATCCGCGAACAGACGCACCGTGCTCTTTTCAGGCGAAAACTTGATCGCGTTTCCCAAAAGGTTTACGAAAACCTGCTGCAGGTATTTCGGATCTCCTTGCATGTCCGGGAGTCCTTCGGGAAACTCCAGAGCCAACTCGATCCCTTTGATCTCGGCGGCCGGCCTCATCTGCTCAACGCTTTGAGCGGCGAATTCGGCCGATGGGATGGAAGTCGATTCGATTTCCAAGGCGCCCGATTCCAAGTACGAAACCTGCATGATGCGGTTCAAAAGTTCGTTCACCCGGTTCATTTCCAGGGTCGCGATATTCAAGAAGCGTCTTTGGCGATCATTGATTTCGCCCATGAGACCTTCGCCGATCAGGTTTACGGATTCCCGGATGGAAGTCAGTGGAGTGCGAATCTCGTGGCTCAGCATGGAGATGAAATCCGACCGCATGCGTTGTTCCTCGGAAAGCCGTTCCGCCATTTCGTTGAAAGAAGCAGCCAGTTCCCCGAACTCGTCCGAAGTGTTGATCCGAATCGGCTGCACGGTGCTGTCCCTGGACACGGAACGGATTCCCTCGAGCAACTCTCCCAAAGGACGAATCATAGAATGGGAAAGAAGCAAACCACCCACGATGCCCACCAGTACGGAAACCGCGAGCCCCGCCAATCCCGTGCGAACCGTTATGTTCCCCCACCGGGACAGGTTCCTGTAAGCGTGCTCGATGCCTCGCTCGTTGAACAGACGGGCGCGGGAAACGATATCGATCCACGCGTTGAGTTCCTCCTCCGGAATCCACAGCGCCTCCGATGCGTCCTCGCGTTCAAGCTCCTCCATGGACGGGGCCGCATCGATATAACGCTTGGACAGCTTTTTCCACAGTTCGGAAGTCTCTCTTTGGTCGTCGATCCTAAGAAGAGTGTCCAATCCGCTTTCGAACTCGGTTTGGGCCGATATGAAATATTTGCGGTAATCCTCCTTTTTCAGAAGTACGAACTTTTTTTCGTTTTCCTCCATCGCGAGGACGTTCTCGATCATCTTTTTGGAGACCGACGCGATTTTATAGTTGTTGTTGATAATTTCATCCGAGATTTCCATCATCTTATGGACGTTGATGTACAATATAAGCACCGTGCTGAAAAAAATGAGCACGAAAAGAAAGAACCATATGAACAGTTTAACCGTTATTCCGGTGACGCGAGCCATGAAACCACATATTTTGCAGCTACAATTAATTTAAGACGATCAGGCGATAAAGGCCTTTTTGAAACGCATGACACGCTCCGCCGACGCTCTTGCTTTTTCGCGCGAAGACTCGCTCTCCCCGATTTTCCTTAGAAAAATCTCGAAAGCTCGCTCAATTTTGGACCCTTGCCGGCAAAGCAGGGCGATATCGATGTCGGCGTCGAAAATACGGGAAATCGAAGATTCCAAGTCAAAATGCTTCGTGATCGCCCCCATGTATAGATCGTCGCTGATGACGAGGCCGTCGAACCCCATTTCCTCTCTCAGGATATCCCTCGCGATGATCGAAGAAAGGCTTGCGGGCCATTTACCGTCGATTTTATCGTATCGAATGTGGGACAGCATGACGCCTGCAACCCTTTTGTCGATCGCGGCCTTGAACGGAACCAAGTCGAAGCCGCGCAGGTCCTCCGGCTCGATATTCGAACAAGGAAGGTCGACGTGCGAATCCAGGGTCGTACGCCCGATTCCCGGGAAGTGTTTCGCGACCGCCAGGACGCCTCCTTGCTGGAGGCGCTCTATGACAGTCGCGCCGAGAAGCGAGGTCCATGCGGCGCCGCGTCCGAACATGCGGCCTTCCATGATACTGCAGAATCCCTCCGGAGCAACGTCCATGACCGGTGCCATGTTCATGTTCACGCCGACCTTGGAAAGCTCCGATGCCGTGATATCCGCGAAGGCGGCTGCATCCTCGACGCTTTTCATGCAAGAATTTCCGGGAAAAACGGTAAACGGCGCCTTCAGCCGAGCCACAAGCCCGCCTTCCTGGTCTATGGATACGAAAAGGGGCGGATGGTCTGTCGCCCTCGCCAATTCCCGCACCTGCGTGCAAAGTTCGGCCAACTGCCCTGGAGATACGATGTTTCGAGAAAAAAGGATGATCCCGCCGATCTTCAGAGTTCTTATGTAGTATTCAAGTTCGGGCGTGAGTTCATGACCATCGAACCCGACCATCAATCGCTGCCCCGCCAATTGTTCGTCCGAAAAACGCCTTGAATCCATTCTTGCTTCCATATTCGATCATTCACCTCTATCCGATCCGAATGCTCGGGGTTCTCGTCCCGTGTCCAAAGCATTCGGCGTTCCTATGAAACCGCACTTGCATACCTGAGAAAAAACGAATCTTTCCGTTTTGTATCGGAAAAATCTTCATAAACCATAGTCCACAAGGACGCAAGTATAGTTTTTCGGCTGGTTGCCGATTTGCCTGCTTCGTAGACGGCCTTACCTGTTCAACTGATATTTTTCCACGGCCTTTCTGTGTTCCTCGTAGTTGACGGAGAAGTGGTGGGTGCTGTCGTTTTTGGAGACGAAGAATATATATTCGCTTTCGGCGGGATAAAGCGCGGCTTGCAGAGCCTCTTTTCCCGGGCTTGCGATAGGTCCCGGAGGAAGCCCTTTCATTTGGTAGGTGTTGTAGGGAGCCGGGGTATCCAGGTGCAGTCTCGTCAGATTCCCGGAAAAACCTTCTATTCCGTAGATAACAGTGGGGTCGCTTTCTAGGCGCATGTCCATTTTCAGTCGGTTGTGAAACACGGAGGCAACCAATGGACGCTCGTTCGCGGCGCCCGTCTCCTTTTCTATGATGGACGCCAGCGTGACCGTCTCGTGAAGCGTGTATGCGAAATCGGGCGGTCGGTTTTCCCATAGAGAATCGAAAACGTTTCGAAACCGTGCGACCATGGATTTGACGATTTTCTCGGAGGCGATGCCTTTCGTGAAAAAATAGGTGTCGGGAAACAAGTATCCCTCGAAATTATCCGCCTCGATCCCGAGTTGTTCCGCAAGAGACTTGTCGTTCGCGGCGGCAAGGAATTCCGTCTTTTCCACCAGGCCGGCGTTATCCAAAACGGATGCGATCTGGTCGAGGGTGTATCCCTCGGGGATGGTGACGCGAAAACGGAAGGTCTTGCCTTTTACGAGAGTCTCCAGGATTTTTTCCGGGGACATGGCGGCCGAAAGCATGTACGAGCCGGCCTTCAGATCCCGGTCTTGTTTCTTGATACGGGCGTAGAGCTTGAATTTGTCGGGTTTCTCAATGACGCCTTTTTCATCGAGTTCCGCTATGACGGCCCCGAAGGATTGCCCCGGATTTATGGTGGTCAGAACGGGTTTCGCTTCCCTGGCCGCAGGTTTCTTGGCGTAGCTGTATAGGTCTCCAATGAATACGGCGATTAGCATCGAAGCCGAAAAGACGGCAATCCAAATTGTCAATACGGATTTTTTCAAGGTTTTCTTGCCTCCCCTGTTGACGATCTCACAGTTTGGCCGGCGCCAATGGATTCAATAGTTAACACAAATCCTGGACTTATAGCAAGGCGCAAAGCACGGTATAAACGCTTGCGCACGGAAGGGATGGTAAAAGCCTGCAAAAGGTACAGGAGGGTTGACACGAATGATTGCATCGCATACATTGATTGCATTCCGCAGACAAAAGGAGGAAATTGTTCATGGCAAGCTTGACAATACGAAACATAGACGAATCGCTCAAAAGGCAACTGCGAATGATCGCCGCCGAAAACGGAAGATCGATGGAAGAGGAAGCCAGGCAGATCCTAAAACATTTTTTACTGGAAAAAAAAAGTTCTTCGGGAATCGGCACAAAAATAGCGAAACGCTTTGCAGCCGTGGGCGGAGTTGACTTGCCGGAGATTCGCAGATCTCTTCCCCGTCGGTTGCCGGACTTTTCCCAAGAAGGCGAACGGTGATTCTACTCGATACAAACGTCGTATCGGAAATGATGCGCCCTTTGCCTGCGACGAAAGTTGTGAATTGGTTGGACGCTTGGCCTGTTTGCGAGGTGTGGATTAGCTCAATAACCATATCCGAGATTCTGCTGGGCATTGCGCTTTTGCAGGATGGCAAGCGCAAATCGTATTTATACGCAATAGCCGAGCAGATGTTTTCGAAAGATTTTTCGGATCGATGTCTTCACTTCGATTGCGAGGCGGCAAACGAGTATTCATGGATCGTGGCGGCGAGAAGTCGGCAGGGACGGCCTATCAGCGTGGAGGACGCTCAAATCGCTTCTATAGCCGTAATCGGGGGGCTGATCATAGCCACGCGAAACATAAAGGATTTTACCGGCATAGAAGGCTTGGATGTAGTAAATCCTTGGGATTAGACAGGCCAACTCGTTAATTCTTACTTTTCGAAGGAACGCTCTTTTTTGGAGCGTTTTTCGGATTGGGACCACGGATAGACGGAGTAATGAAAAGTACGGAAAAGAAGAAAGAGGAATACGGAGGATTCGAGCAGGGGCCTATCCGCCCGCCTAGCGAGGCCTACAGCCTGTTGATTCGCGTCACCAGAAACTGTCCCTGGAACCGTTGTACGTTTTGCCCGGTCTACAAGGACGCTCGTTTTTCGATACGGCCGATGGAGCACGTTTTGGAAGACATCGACACGGTCGCCAAGCACGTGGAGTCGCTTCGCCGCATCATGGACATTAACGGACGAATAGACCGGGGAGAGTTGGGCAGGCTGTCCGCCGAGGCGCCACGGGGAGAATCGGAGGCGTTCAACGCCGCAGTCCATTGGTTCTCGGGCGGCATGCGCTCCATATTCCTACAGGACGCCAACAGCCTCGTGATTCCTCCAGCCGACCTGATTCGAATACTCGAGCATCTGAAAAACCGCTTCTACTGGATAGAACGAATCACATCTTACGCAAGGTCACACACCATCGTCCGAATAAAGGACGAAGACCTTGCCGCCATGACCATGGCGGGCTTGAACAGAATTCATATCGGGCTGGAATCGGGAGCCGACAGCGTTCTGAAAATGGTCAAGAAAGGAGTTTCCAAGGAAACGCACGTCAAGGCGGGCAAGAAAGTGAAAAACGCCGGGATGCAGCTTTCCGAGTACGTCATGCCCGGCTTGGGGGGCAAGAAATTTTCTTCCGAACACGCTCTCGAAACCGCCGATGCGCTGAACCAAATCGATCCGGATTTCATCCGGCTCAGAACCCTCGCGATTCCCGACATGGTCCCCTTGTTCAGGGAGTGGGAATCGGGAGAGTTCGAAAAATGCACGGACATCGAAATGGCCAAGGAAATTCTGCTGTTCGTCGAATCCTTGGACGGCATCCGCAGCAAGGTCAAAAGCGACCATATCCTGAACCTGTTCGAAGAGGTAGAAGGCGACCTTCCCCAGGACAAGGAAAAAATGACAGGGGTGCTGAAGAGCTTCTTGGAGCTGCCGCCCAAGCAGCAATGCCTCTACCAGGTGGGAAGGCGTCTCGGGGTTCTTCGCCGCCTGTCCGACATGGAAAGCCCGCGCCGTTTGGCAAGGGTCGAGCAAACCTGCCTGGAGCATGGCATCACCCCGGAAAACGTGGGCAGCGTCATCGACGAGTTGATGAAGCGTTTTATATGAAAAAGGCTCAACTTCCACTTCCTGCCTAAATCCGCTTTTTCAAACGGGAAAGATGATGGGGGCGTCGGCTTGGCATTCCATTCATCCTGAAACTGCCCGACAATTAAGAGCCGCGGCGTTCGCGAATCCGTTCCAGCGCCTCGCGCGCGGCCTCCTTCACTTCGTCCCCGAAATCGCCCTCGCGTATCGAGACCAAACTGGCCGCGACGTCTTCGTCCCCCGTCTCCCCGATCACGTACAAAAGGTCGCCCTGAACCGGTTCGCTGGCCGCCCTGAGTCGGTCCCAAACCAGTTTGGCAAGTCCGGCCGCGACTCGCCTGTTTCTTGCCGCCAACTCCTCCGCAGTCACCATGGCCCCGAGGCGAACCGTCCATTTCTCGTTTGTCAGAAGCTCGACGAACGACGGAAACACTTTTCCCTCGCCGTCCATCATTTCCGCGACCTTGGCGGCCATGCCCTCGTGGATCATGTTCTTGAGCGATTCGGTTCCCAGCTGGGACGCATCGCGGTTCTTGACGATATCTACGATTTCGTCCAAATTCACGGCCCCGGTCCAGGAAAAGGATTCGTCCAGAAACGTCATGGGAACGGACCGAACGCCCCTTGCCGCCGCCAAGTCCGGAAACAGAAAGGCGTCGATCACCGAAACGCGGACCAGTTCCGCGGCCAACGCCAGGGGGGCAAGGGTCGCGACGGTCAAAGGACAGAACGGACACTGCGGAGAAACGAATATTTGGAACGACGCAGCCATCGCCAAGCCGGAAAGCCTCTCTTTAAACCCGGCCAGTTTGTCTTCGGCGCCGCCCCCGGCGATCTTCACCGCCTCCAGAAACGGCTCGAGTTCCCTTCCCTCCGGCACCGCCCGGTAGATCAACCGGTTCTTGATCGCAATGGCGGGCAATTCCGAATCGTCGTCGGCTTTCTCCTTTTTTATCGTTACCGACGGCGCCGCTTCGGAAAATTCGTCGCAAAAATTCTCCATCAAAACCGATTGCTCGCCGGAGGTCTTGGTCAGAACGATCTTAAGACCCAATCCGGCGACTTCGTCGTTGAATTTCCTCGCAATCTCTTTTTCTTTCGGTGTCATGGCTATGTATGTTGTCGAAAATTATTGGAAATCCATGCGCGCCAGACCAAAAAGTAAACCTTTCCAATCATATAATCCGCACTTTCAGCTTCGATCTTCGGACTTTCAGCTTCGATCTTTAAAATACATTTCCATAAGGTTTCGTCAAGGAAGAATCTCAAGTCGGCGTCTTTCCCATCGGTCCCATCGGTCCTGCTTCCTCCTGTTTTTCAAAAAAACAACTTCGCCAATCGTTTCGCCCGTGCCGTTTCGAGCATCGCCTTTCTTTTTGACAAAACCCGGATTCTTCGTGTAAGGTGGGTTCTTTTGTTAGATTTGTGTAAGGACGCTTGATTTCAAGTCGGTCGATTATTACCCACCCTGTTTTTTTAAATGTTTTATGTTCGATTTTCGTTCCCTAGTATTGTTCGATCGCAGAGACCACATTCTTTTAAAAATCGTGAATGCGGTCTTGAGCGGGGAAAAACCCTTGGAGAGCAGCGAACGTCGCTATTTTCCATACCTGCATCCTCGGGGTATCAAGGAGATGGCCGAATCCCGGGGGATTCGTATCGCGTATGCCGTCATTCACGTGCTGGAGTCTTTGGAAGTTGGAAAGTTCGAGGACCGACTCGGCGCTCTCCGGTCTCTGAGAGACGAGGTTCTTAACGCGACCACGGGGCCGCTTCCCAAAAACGCGGCCAGAGCGTTGCTCCAAATCATGAAGGAAATGGTCAGGGCGTATGGCGATTACGCCCGTCAGTTGGAACTTGCCCACGATTTCAGGCTCACCGCCACCGGGAAACCCCGGATCGTCCGCGAGCAGCTTCGGAGATACCATCTTCTCGAAATGCCCGAGGAGTGGAATCAGATCTCCTTCGACGACCATGTCCACGACGTCAACACCAAGGGACGCAAATCCCCCACCCACCTGATCATGGACGCCTGGATCAAGGGAATACGCCGTCTCAGGGTGATCTACTACAACTACATCGAGCCGAGATCCGCCGCCGAACTGCAGGAGGCTGCGGAAATCATGGGGATTTCGGTTCGAATGGGCATTGAATTCTCGGCCGCCTTTCGGGGGCGCTACGTGCAATTTATATGGGCGCCCAGGGGATTCCCCGATTCCCAGGCCTTTCTGTGCTTTCTGGCCGAGGACCGTGTCCTGCAATTGATGGAGGAAGGCAGGCAGGTTTCCCGGTTCCAGCAGAAATATGTGCTGCAAGTTTTGACGAAGTTCAACGAAACCCACCGCTTGAAAATCAACGAGGAATTTTCGATTTCAATGGTTCCGGTGAACGAGGCCGAATTCCTGAAGTTCGTGGGGGCCGGCCAGACGTCGTTGATTCATCTTGCGAAATTCATCCACTTAAAAGCGTTGGGCCTGCTTAAGGCTCGCATGGAAGAGCTTAGGAAGGAGTACGAGGAAGCTCATGAAAAAAGGCGGAGCGAAATCGAATCCCTGGCTTTGAAAATGAACAGGTTCGACGTGGACAGGATACACGACCGTTTTCTTCGCCCGTCGAAAAACCCGGAACTGGAAAACCCGGACAAAGTCAAGGAGAGTCCCGACGTTCCATCCCTGCTTCTTCTTTCCCCGGCCGAGCTTCTCAAGCGGCTGAGCGCGCTAAGGGCGGGATACCGCGTAACCTTGAACCTGAGCGGGCGTTGTCTGGAAGACGTCATCGAGCTTCTCTACGACTGCGAGGGAATCGTATCCCGCTTGGAGATTTTCAATCTCAAGGATTACGTCGCCGGAAAAACGTCCCACATAGCAGCGATAAACGCTTTTCAAACCGCGATCAACGAGGGAAACGTCATCGCCCTGAAAAAAATGCTCAGGCAGACCATCGACCGCCTGAGCGCCGGCGCTCCGGAGGAGTGCGCCGACCGGATCGAAAAGTTGGTTTCCATCCTGCACGATATCGACACCCTGAAAAACCTTTACAAAGGGACCGTATTGAAATCCCGCATCGGGAGCGACTCCACCGGCCATTCGCCCAAAGTCCCCGGAATGGGGCTCGCCGTTCTGGAAACGATTCCCAAGCCGAGTCAAAAGGAGGCGTTGTCGCTGAAAGGGACCCCCCGCATGATCGTTCCCATGGTCCTGCCGGTCCTGCGCAGAACGACGCATGTTCCCCATTACAGCCATAACGCTTTCATGCGAAAGATTCTCCCCCTCGTAAGAAAAATCCCCGGACTGGGTTATCTCGGATACAGGCATTGGGAGGACTGGGACCCCCAACACCGGGAAATCCGGATGGCCGAAAAGGGAAATCTTTTCACCTTGGGCGGCGCTCAGCCGGAAAAAGGAAACGAGCTGCATTTGAAGCCCGAGACGAGAAAAAAGCGTTCCGACGTTTCCTGGTCGAATTTGAACAGCAACCTGAAGAACACGATCAAGATCATGCTGGGTTTCGTCCCCGCCTTTCTGACGTTCCGCCTCAACTACGACTGGTGGGTGCTGGCTTACCTTGGCGCGTTCATCTGGTTCGGGATCACGGGCTTCAGGAACATATTGCAGTCCGTGCTGGGCGGCGGAGGCTTTCGCCGCTCGCCCCTTCTCAAGTGGAACGATTACGTGAGTTGGGACAGGATCAGCGACTCGCTTCTGTTCACCGGATGGTCGGTGCCGCTTCTGGATTTTTTCGTCAAGAACCTCCTTTTGGACCAGTCTTTCGGAGTTACAACGACCACGCACCCGTTCCTGCTGTACACTTGCATCGCCTTGGCCAACGGCGTCTATCTCTCCAGCCACAACGCTTTCAGGGGACTTCCCAAGGCGGCCGTCTACTGGAATTTTTTCAGGAGCGTTCTTTCCATACCTATCGCCATCGGACTAAACGCCGTTGCCGGATGGGCGCTCGCGTTGGCCGGCGTTCCGAGTCCCGACGCGCATTTGCAGAAATGGGCGGCGGTGATTTCGAAGGCGGCCTCGGACATCGTGGCGGGAATCATCGAAGGCGCGGCCGACCGCGACTTGAACGTTCGCTCCAGAATTTCGGACTACAAAGCCAAATTCGCACAGTTGTTCGACGCCTACTCCCGGCTGGAGGTGCTCCTTCCCCAGGTCAGGGTGCTCCAGGCGCTCAGATCGCTCGAGGACCCTCGGTACGAATCCTTTTCCGACGCCAGGGACATAAGGAAGCTCATTATTCTTCATTGTCTGGACCTGCTATATTTTTGGATGTACCAGCCCAGAGCGAGGGTCGGGTTGAAGACGGTCGTCTCGGAGCTTTCGGACGAGGAGAGACAAATTCTTCTGCAATGCCAGTATCTTTTGAAAAACGAAAGAGAAATTAGCCAAATGTTCTTGGACGGTCTGATCGGGAGCCACTTTGCGAAAGGCTTGTCGTTTTACCTGGACCGCTCGGGAGGCTATATGGAGGAGATCGAAAAATTGACGAACAGAATACCTCCGTCCGACGATATATTCCCGGATTTTTGCGTCCGTGAGGAAAACAACGACGATACCGAACCGAAACAAATCGTCGGAGCAAGTTAGGGGCGATAGGAGCGCGGTGGGACGAATTTTGCCCCGGAAGGCCCTCGATTCTTTCAACGACAAGAAGTAAAAATAATGAAAGGCATTCTATAATTCGCCTCCCCGAGTATTGTAGTAATCCTTCAATCGGTCGTAGGCAGCGTTGTAGATTTGCATGATTTCCTTGGAAGTCTTGTATTTTTCGGGATCGTGTATGAAACGGTCCGAATGGTATTTCTTGATTTCCCGGTTGCGCGCCTTTCTGACATCCTCCCACGAGGATGGGGGGCGGAGACCGAAGACGGCCAAGTCCTCCACCACTTGGCTGGGAACGCCGCCGCCGGGCCGCCCGGAGTTGGCGTCGCCCTTGTAGTTTCCGTGCGTCTTTTGGCTTCCGGAACGCTCGTGTTCGGATCGAAATCTTTCGTAGCGACTTTTATCGTAGTTGCTTCCAGTCCCGAAGCCATTAAAGTTCCCCGCGCTTTTTTCGAACTCCCCGAAAAGCATGTCCCCGATTTTTCGCAGGCGGTATGCGCTCTCCGCCCTGGCAATCTTGTAGAACCTTGTAAGTATGTCCCGCATGCGTTGTCGTCAAAGCTCCTCTTTCTTTTCAGTTACAGTCTAACGCGCTCTCAAGCGTGCTTGCGATTAAACAACATTTCGCTCCACTGGTCAATCGCGCGTTTCGCCCCTTTTTCTCGAATTTCGACCGGCGCAAGATCCGCGAGGTTTTGGAAATCTTCGAACTCCGCAAGAGCGATGCTCGAATCGGCCGAAGTTAAAACTTAATCATAATTTCCGCAGCCGTCCCTATGATCGGAGGGTGGGTCGAAATCCGTTCGAAATCGGGGTAATAGTGTATTTACACGAAATGCAAGTTGTACTAAAAGACCTGTTATCAAAGGGGTTTCCGCTCGAATGAATGCAATAAAAACAAAAAAAACGTTTTTAATAGGTGATCAAGTATGAGCAAAGAAGCCGATTTCACCAATGGCCTGGAACTTTTGATCAAAAAATATCGCGCCAAATTCAGAATTTCGGAAAATTTGAACCATTATTCTCCAGAAGATTTCAAGAAGGCCGAGAAGAAATTTTTAAAGTACGTATTGGGGCAAGGTCCCGAATATTAAAAACGAATTCCCTCGAAGCCGTCGGTTTTCCCGACGCAAATAAACACAACTCCTTCATTGGGCGAGGGCGGCGTCAAGTCGCCCTCGCTTTTTTTTGTTTTTTTCAAGCCTGCCGATTTTCCGAAACTGTTGACAACGAAAATATTGAGGGCTATTCAGATGCCTGTTCCAGGAAAATTCAAACCACCGAACAGAAAGGGACGAACCATGAAAGTAAGCAGCGTCAAGGAAATGAGAAATCTGGATTCGACGGCCATAGAAAAATACGGCATTGCCGACGAACTGCTTATGGAAAACGCCGGACTCGCGGTTTTCCGGGTGATCGACGAAAAAATCGGAGTTGAGGGCAAGAAGTTCGTCGTGTTTTCCGGGGCGGGGAACAACGGGGGCGACGGTTTCGTGATAGCGAGGAAGATTCATTCCAACGGGGGGAAAGTCAAGGTTTTCCTGCTGGGAAACCCGGACAAATACGGAGGAGCGGCGCGGCTGAACTACGAAATTCTCAAAAAACTCCCCATTCCCGTGGAGCCGGCGGATTCGGCCGAGGCCGCGAAATCGGACGTATATCATTGCGACGCGGTCGTGGACGCCATTTTCGGCACCGGCCTTGTTCGCGACGTGAAGGGCACATACGCCGACATCGTCCATTTGATCAACTACAGCAGGAAACCTGTTGTCAGCGTGGACATTCCCTCTGGAATCAACGGCGACGACGGCCGAATAATGGGGGCTGCCGTATGGGCGGACTATACGGTGACATTCGGACTTCCGAAGATCGGAAACCTTCTATACCCCGGCTGCGAGCGATGCGGGGAACTTTACGTCACTCACATTTCGTTCCCTCCCTCCATCTACGGAAATCTGAAGGTGCAAGTCAACGACCCGGTCGTTCTTCCGCCGCGAAACATCGCGGGCCACAAGGGCACTTTCGGACAGGCTTTGTTCGTTGCCGGTGCGGCGGGCTATTACGGGGCGCCCTACTTTGCCGCTCTTTCTTTCCTGAAAGCCGGAGGCGGGTATTCCAGGCTTGCCGCGCCGAAATCCATCACGCCGTTTCTCGCCAACAAGGGAAGCGAAATCGTTTTCATCCCGCAGAAAGAGACTCTCCGGGGAAGCATATCCATCGAAAATTTGGACAGCCTGTCGGAACTCGCCTCCAAAATGGATTTCGTGGTGCTCGGCCCCGGAATCTCGCTGGAAGAGGAGACGCGGCAACTCGCCCGTCGGTTGGCCGAATGCATAGAAAAACCGCTCCTTCTGGATGGCGACGGCATTACCGCCCTCGCGGACGATCTGCATATTATAAAAGGTAGAAAGACGGCCACCGTTCTTACCCCCCATATGGGCGAAATGTCCCGGATCGCAAAAACGGACGCCAAGAAGATCGACGAGAACAAGGTCGAGGTTCTTCAGCGGACTTGCTCCGAGCTTGGCGCGATTGTCGTGCTGAAAGGAGCCCGCTCCCTGATCGGATATCCGGACGGTTCCATATACATCAACATGAGCGGAAACGCGGGAATGGCCACCGCCGGTTCGGGAGACGTTTTAACGGGGACGATAGCGGCTATGCACGGGCTGGGGCTTTCAGTGGAGGACGCGGTTCGGAAGGGCGTTTTCATCCACGGGTTCGCGGGAGACTTGGCTGCCGAAGAAATCGGAGAGGACGGCATGACCGCCCAAGATATTCTGGAACATCTTCCGGGGGCGATGGCGCTTGACCGCGAAGGTCTGGACGAAGACCTGCTCCGGCTGTATTCGGGCGCCAAGGTGATTTGAATGGGAGAGAAAAAGACTGGCGTCGGCAACTCCGCAACCGATTCGAAGCAAGTCGCGTACAAAATCGCGCTTGTTTCGGCGCCTTGGCCCCTATTCGGAAGCCCGTCGATTCAGCTCGGGGCTTTGAAGGCGTACCTGAAGAAACAAATGCCCGATTTGGAGATCGTCGCCAACCATTTCTTCTTGAAAATGGCCGAATCCATCGGATACGGCGTGTATGAAAGCCTGAGCAAGCGGACATGGCTGGCGGAAACCGTGTATGGCGCTCTGCTTTATCCGGAGAGGTTCGACGGGATCGAGAAACTTTTCAAGAAATCGGCGCGCGGAAAGAGAATTCTGGAAAAGACGGATTTTGCCGAACTGGTTCGAAAGGTCGAACAAACCACGGAGGATTTCGTCTCGGAGATCGACTGGAGCGTTTTCGGGCTTGTCGGATTTTCGGTCTGCATTTGCCAACTGACGTCGTCCCTGTTCTTAATGGAAAAAATAAAGAAAAGAAGGCCGGAAAGCTTTGTCGTGGCCGGAGGGTCTCTGCTGTGCGCCGGGTCGGCTAAAAAAACGCTGGGATTTTTTCGCCAAATGGACGCTATCGTTGTTGGGGAAGGGGAACAACCGCTGGCTTTCCTCGTCGAGAATCTGAGAAAAGGAATCCCTTTGGAAAAAATATCGCCGTCGCGAGGAATTGTGACTCGCGGTTCGGATGAAACCGCTCCCGCTTTTTGGCAGGTTTCGGAGCTGGGAAAGCTGCCCCCGCCGGACTTGGACGAATATTTCGAACTTTTGGACACGTTTCCTCCCAAGAAAAAATTCTTTCCCATGCTTCCGGCGGAAATCTCCCGGGGATGCTGGCACAGGCTAGGAAAAGGTGCAAATGGTGCAAGAGGATGCGCCTTCTGCAATCTGAACCTCCAGTGGAAAGGATATCGGACTAAAAAAACCGAACAGGCGATTTCCGAAATCGAGAACACGACCTCCGCGCGCAAGCTCCTGTCCGTGTCGTTCATGGACAACGCGCTTCCGCCGAAACAAACCGCTCCCGTATTCAAGGCGCTTCCGTCTTTGAAAAAGGACTTGAACCTGTTTTGCGAAATTCGGGCTACCGTCGGCGAGGACCTGTTGAAAATCCTTCGCCGCGCAGGGGTCGCGGAGGTCCAGATCGGTATCGAGGCCTTGAGCACGGGCCTTCTGGAAAAAATCAACAAGGGGACCACGGCGATCCAAAACCTCGAGATCATGAAAAACTGCGAAGCCCTTTCCATCGCAAACAATTCGAACCTGATGCTGCGATTTCCGGGAAGCGACGAGACCGACGCGGACCAGACCCTTTATGCCATAACGTTCGCCGAAGTTTTTCGCCCGTTGAGAGTCGTGGATTTCTGGCTTGGCTTGGACAGCCCGGTGTACTTGAACTACAAAGCTTACGGATTGAAGGCCGTATTCAACCATCCCAATTACCGCGTCCTTTTTCCAAAGGAAATCGTCGATAGCGTCGAATTTACCATCCAAGACTACAAGGGGGGCAAGGAACGACAGGGGAAAATTTGGCGACCGGTCGAAAGGGCGGTCGAAAACTGGAGAAGGAATTACGGGAAGCTCCATGAAAAACCCGGCGAGGGTCCTATATTGTCGTACAGGGACGGAAGAGACTTCATGATCGTCCGCCGTAGAAGAATCGGAATGGAAACGGAAAACCATCGTTTGACGGGAACTTCCAGGGAGATCTATCTGTTTTGCGGCCATGCGCGGTCGGTCGGAGAGATGGTGGAGAATTTCCAAGGGTTGGCGGAGGACAAGCTTCGCGGCTTTTTGAACATGATGGTTGGCAAAAAGCTGATGTTCGGGGAGGGCGACAAGTACCTGAGCCTTGCGGTTCCGGCTTGGCCGATCCCCCTTTTCCGATAAAAACACCGATCCATCGAGGAGATACGCATATGACTACCAGGGAGATACCCAAAAGAGACGAGATCGCCGACGAACACAAGTGGAATCTTTCGCCGTTGTTCGAATCGGACGAAAAATGGGAGGCGCTGTATGAAAAAGTGGAAGCGGAATTGGAGGGATACGCCCGCTATCGGGGGAGGCTGGGCGAATCGGCGTCCGTTTTGGCGGAGGCTCTCGATTTCCAGCTGGAACTTTTTCGAAAAATCGATAGGCTTTACACCTACGCTCATCTGAAAAGCGATCAGGACAAATCCGATTCTCCCAACCTGGGGCGTCAAGACAAAGCCATCGGCCTGTACACCCGCGCCGGGGAGGAATCGAGCTTTTTGACTCCGGAACTCCAGGCAATCCCCGAACACGCCATGGATGCTTTCTTAAAAGAAAAGCCGCTCCAGCCGTACCTGTTTTTTCTGGAACAAATCCTCAGAATGAAGCCTCACACGTTGGAGGAGAAGGTCGAAAAAATATTGGCCATGTCGGCGGAAATCGCCCGCGCGCCTTCGCAAATTTTCGGGCAGCTCGACAACGTGGACCTCTATTTCGGCAAAATCGCTGACGAAAAAGGAGAAGAATCCGAGTTGAGCCACGGCAACTTCATCCGCTTTTTGACAAGCCCGGATCGAAGCGTGCGCCGGACTGCCTTTTTTCAATATTACAAGACATACGATCAGCATAGGCACACGCTCGCCGCAGCCTTGTCGCACTCCATCAAGAAGGACTGGTTCCACGCGCGGGTCCGGAATTATTCGAGTTGCCGGCAGGCGGCCCTGTTCGGCGACAATATTCCCGAAGACGTCTACGACAACTTGGTTGGCTCGGTCAAAGACAATCTTTCTCCCTTGTTCGAATATCTGAAATTCCGCAAAAGGGCGCTCGGCGTGGAAAATCTGCATTTTTACGACAATTACGCGCCGCTGGTTTCCGAAATCGATTTCAAGATGGACTACGAAGAAGCTGCGGAAACGGCTTGCGAAGCATTGGTCCCTTTGGGGGACGAATACACTCGAATTTTGCGGGACGGTCTCTTCGGCGGATGGGCGGACCGATACGAAAACAAGGGTAAAAGAAGCGGAGCTTACGCCTCCGGATGCTACGATTCGCCGCCCTACATGCTGCTTAACCATGAAGCGCGCAATATCGGAAGCTTATATACGCTTGCCCACGAAGCGGGACACGCCATGCACACCTGTTTTTCGAACCGGCGCCAACCCTATGTTTATCACGGCTACGCCATTTTCGTGGCGGAGGTCGCCTCAACGTTCAACGAAGTGCTGCTGAGCCGGCATCTTTTTAAAAAGTACCGGGACAATCCCCGAATGACCGCTTTTATATTGAACCGGGAAATCGACAATATCAGAGGGACATTGTTCCGGCAGACCATGTTCGCCGAGTTCGAGAAAATAACGCACGAATTGGCGGAAAAAAATACGCCTTTGACGTTGGCGACTTTTACGGAAGAATACGGAAAGCTGCTTGGAATCTATTTCGGAGATTCCATGGAAATCGACCCGGAGCTTCATTTGGAATGCCTGCGAATTCCGCATTTCTATTCCGCCTTTTATGTCTACAAGTACGCCACGGGAATATCGGCCGCGATAGCGCTTGCACGAAAGGTCTTGGAGGAGGGCGGCCGGGCTCGGGACGCATACCTGAATTTTTTGGGCATGGGCGGAAGCAAGTTCCCGTTGGACGAACTTCTGGACGCCGGGGTAGATTTGCGTTCGCCCGTCCCGGTCCAAAGGGCCGCAAGCTATTTCGATGATTTGACAAAACGTTTTTACGAGGTTTACGGAAAACTGTAGTCGCTTCCGGCGTGCAACCTGTCGAAAATTCGAAAAAAAAATCCTTTACGAACCTGATGCAATTGAAATAATATCGCGATTTAACAAAAAATGACGCGCTTTTCGCAATACGTTTGTTTTGGTATGGGGTTGGTGCTTTGATTTGCGAGGTAACATTGCGGGCAATGTGGAAAGCTCGCTTTTTGATCGAAGAACAGATTGGGTGCGATTCGAAAAACGAGGATATTTGCAAATGAGCAAAAACTTTATAAACGATCTTACCACCGCGCTGAATCGTGTTATATCTCCCGACGAGAAATTGCTGAAAGAGATTCTGATCGTCGGCGGCATGCCGGAAAAAACCGAAAAGCTCCGATATTTGAGCTTCAACCGCCAAGTTTTAAGAGAGGAGGACCGGACATTGGAGTTTTCGGCCGTGGCCACCCTCAACAACCGCTTGGCCCATCAGTGGAAATTGGAGGGATATCACAAGAAAGTCAGCCAGATCGTTTTCAGCAACCGGTGGACCCGCAATCCTCTCGACCTGTTCCTCAACGCGATCAGGTGCGACTCCGGGATTGTGGACATAATCTCTGCGAGTTCGGCCAGTTATACGCTTCTGGGCATCCTGAAGATAGAGGAGACCGTGAAATCCGGGGTGGTAAAGCGCCTTGTCCGGCGGATTCGTCCCGTAATCGCCATCCCCGACCTGAATCCCCAGGATTTGGAAAGAATCGCCGAATTCGAACGGCGCAACGAGATTGCCAAATCCAGTATCAAGGGAGTGGGATACTATCGCAAATCCGCGAAGTAGGCGTTTATCGGCGGCTTATTGCACCGGCGACACAGTAAATCCTTTTTCGGTCAGCAGGCCGAGGATTCCCTTTTCTCCCGGAAGATGCAGAGCGCCCACCGCCACAAAGGCATCGCCCGCGACAATATACGGCAGCATGCGGTCGACCATTCTATAGTTGCGGTCGTCATTGAAGCGTTTCAATGTTTTTTCGGTCAAATCCCGGTTTTTCGTTGCTCCCACAAGCGTTCTGACCAGATCCGCCACTTTCTTCAAATCGCCGGAAAGGTAAGTTCGGATCAGCTGTTCGAACATCCCCGGAAGATCCTCCACGTGGTTCAAAGTGTCTTCCAGCAATGCGACTTGATCCTCCATTGACATGGAGTCGAAAAGGCCGATTTGCTCTTGAGCCGTTTCCAATCCGACGATTTGTTTGTTTTGTTCCTTGGCTCTCCGATAAAGTTCCAAATCCATGAACTGACCGGTTTGAGGCTTTGGGGTGCTCAATACGGAAACTACCGCCCACGGTTTCATCCGGTTCAAAGCGATTTCCGGTATGCCGTAATTTTCGGCGACCCGGACAGTTTTCGCGTAGAGGTCGTTTCCGACAATCTTGTCGAGGGTGCGCCCGTCCATGAAAATCATCGCGGCGCTTGTATAGGCCATGGCGGATTCGTCCAACACGACCTCCATGATGAAAACATCCTTGTTTTTAAGCGCGGATTCGAGGGCGGGCGAAAAATTCAATACGCGGGGGTCCTCCGAGTGAATGGTTCCCAGAATATAGCTCGGGGACAGTCCTCCCCCTTCTACTTTCCACAGTACCCCCTCTCCGACCGGCTTTGGCTCCTCCAGCCTATCCGCCGCAGCAGGATCTTTTACGAGAACTTGCGTCGGCGGCATTTCCGTTCGGATCGCGGTCCCCTTTTCGTCCCACCAGGATTCTTCCTGCGACTCTGGAGGCGGCTGATCCGAAAAGTGCCATTGACCGTTTTCGTCCCGCCATTTATACATCTCCGAGAAAGAGGTTTGGACGGAGAATAGAGGCATAAGGATCGCAAATAATGCGACCAGAAAAGAAATTCGAAACAACGACGACTTGGCGGCTTTCTCCAGATTCGTTTCTTTTTCGGCTTTGTTATTCATTTCCCCCCGCTTTTCAGTTCGTAGCCGGGACCTTCCGGCTTGTTTCATCGGCTTTTCGACAATCGATATAAAAAAGAGCGCCGCCAACGGGAGCAAAGGAAAGAAATAGGAGGTTCAAGACTGGAACGAGGAACCATAAACCGAACCCGACGTGAAACCAAAGGTTTTTTTTCAGGAAGTCCCACCGCTCTCTAAACGGTAGAAGCGCCCGAGCAGGTATCAGGTCCGTATTGTCCCATGCAAGAAAAAGAGCTGTAACGACAGGCAAGACAAGTGACAGAACGGGGCCTAGCGGCGTCACCCATCCCAGAATCGTCAAAAGCGTCGTCAAAACGACCGGGAATATCGCTCTCGGCGTTTCCTGCCTTATCAGGACCATCAGTTGGAGAAAAAAGGAAGACTCTCGAGGCTGGATTACCGAACCGGTTTTTATCCGCTCCGTAGTCTGCGCCATCATGTCCATGATCAGAACGGCGAAAGCGATCTGTCCCGCCAAGTACGCGACCATGGCCGCCATCCCAAAGAACAGGAGACCGAATATCCAGGAGGCGAAATGCCACAGCCACATCATCCACGCGCTTTCCGGACGGGTCCAGATCATGGAAAAAACATCCTGGTAAAATCTAAAAACCAGAATCGCGGCGACAATCGCCAGAACAAGAATCAACACAAAACGCACAATGCCCAAAAAGAGCAACTTCGGCGTTCTCAAGCCCAGTTTCAGGCCTTCCAGGTTGTACTGCAATCCCGAAAAAAAATTCATGTTTTATTGCTATCCTTGAATCATACTACTGTTAATCGACGCTTCGCCGAAAACGGGGGCCTATTCCGCCTTTTCCAGTTCCGAATCCTCGTCGATCATTCTCACGCCGTCCATCAGGAGTTGCATGAAAAAACCGATTTCGGGCAATTCCTTGTCCGATTCCGGAAGACCCGGAGCGAACTTGAACCGCCCATCCTTCATTTTAAAGACCTCGAAAAACGCGTCTTTGCCCTCCTTGGTTCCGAAATTCGCCTTTACGAGACCTCCGTCGCGAAAGGAAAAGGTGGCGGATTCGTTTTCGAAGTTCATCGTCAACACTCCTGTTTTCTGGTTTACGTGAAGGGTCTGGAAAAGCTCCGCCTGGGGAACCTCCGACAGTCTTCCGATCATGCCCGACGAAAAGTCTTCGGTCCTGTCCATGTTGGCCCGCGCCAGTCTCTGTGCGAGCAACCGGGCGAAATACATTTGCAGACGAGGGAATTTGTTGAGCGTTTTAATGAATTCCCGCCCCGGAATGTATAAAACCGATACGGGGGAAAGAGTTTTGATATTGGCGCCGACCGCCTCTCCGCTGATCAAACTCATTTCTCCGAATATTTCGCCGCTTTCCAGCTTGGTAATCAAGTTGCCGAATTCGTCGAGCACTTCCACGGTACCGGTCAGAACGATGAAAAGATCTTTTCCGGGCTCTCCTTTTTTAATGACGAATTCCCCTTCCGAAAACTTTTTCAGCCGGAGCAAGGTTACCAACTCATACAGATTGTCCTTGCTCAATTTCTTGAATATGGAAAATTCGCTTAGAAGTTCCACCATCTCGCGCACATTTCCCGCGATTTCCCTGCGCGGCAAGGACACGGCGGCCTGCTCAGATTTCTCGTACAGCATCAGAATGGAGCCTTTGCAGCCCGAGCAGCCGAAATGGGTTTCCGGTATCCGGCTGGTCCGCTCGTATTTGATGAGAATGCGAGTCAAGTCCCCCGACAAGACGCGACAGGTTTTCTTGCCGACCGGGAGTTTTACGATGGAGGTCGTTACAAATTCCTTTTCGTCTTCATGGGATGCCAGCAACGAAATTCCGGAAAGATAGAACTTGTCCCCCAAGTCGTAATAAGGGCACTTGTTGTCTTCGACCACCGTAAATACAGAACCCGGAAAAGCCATGACATCCTCCTTATAGAAAAAAATTAACGGAATTCGTCTTTCGGCAAAATCGCTCGAACAGGGCATACGTCGATGCACGCGGTGCAGCCGGAAAATGTCGGCGAAACCTCGTCCGGTTCGATGTAGGCGCCGATTACGGTTTCGAACCCGCGCTTGGCGAAAGTCAGATAGCTATGGCCGTGTTTTATGCGACAAATATTGACGCACTTGCCGCATAGAACGCATCGGTTTTGATCGATTTGAAGATACGGATGGCCGGCATCTATGCCGGGGTCCTTCAGTTTGGTTTCCAGTCCCTTGGGTTTCAACCCTACTTTCAGAAAGCGGGCGATTCTTTGAAGTTCGCATTTCTTGTTGGCCGGGCATTCCTTGCATTTGACCTCGTGCGTGCTCAGCAGAAGCCGGAAGGCCGATTTCCGGAGGCGCCGGACTTCGGGGGCGTCGGTCGCGACGGAAAGGCCGTCGGTAACTTTGCATGTACACGCCGGCACGGCCTTGCCATCGATCTCCACGAAACACAGCCTGCACGCCGCAAACGGCGCGTCCGACTCTTCGAGATAGCAGAGATTGGGGATGTAAATATCGTTTTCGAGACAGACCTTCAGAAGGTTCTCGCCTTCCTCGGCCTCGATTTTCTTGTTGTCCACCAGGATTTGGACCATGGTTGTCATTCCTTCCGATACCCGTCACGACTCTTTTGTTTCTTTCGGACGTTCGATGATTGGGGCCAGATGAGGGGGCGAGATTTTGAAAATCGCGTTGTAGTCGGGAGGGCAATGCACTTTGCACTCGCCGCATTTGACGCAAAGTTCCTGATCGATTCCCTTTTTTCTAGTGCTGGTGGTGAAAACGGCGTCCACGGGGCAGCAACCCACGCATGCGTCGCACCCGCGGGCGCATTTTTCCAGGTCGATATAGAATGCCGTCAGCGCCCTGCAGGACGCCGCAGGGCATCTCTTCTCCTCGATATGGGCCAGGTATTCGTCGCGGAAATACTTGATGGACGTCAACACCGGGTTGGGCGCGGTTTTTCCAAGGCCGCACAAAGAACCGTTCTTTATGTCTCGGCTCAAATCCTCCAGCATTTCGATATCGCCCGGCACGCCCTCGCCGATCGTCAGCCGCTGCAAAATGGAAAGCATGTGCCAAGTCCCGATTCTGCAAAACGTGCATTTTCCGCAGGACTCCTTCTGGGTGAAATCCAGAAAATACTTCGCCACGTCCACCATGCAAGTATCCTCGTCAAGCACGACCATGCCCCCGGAGCCCATCATGGCCCCCGCTTCGGTCAAGGAATCGAAATCGACTGGAATGTCGAGGAACTCCTCCGGCAGGCATCCTCCCGAAGGTCCTCCGATCTGGGCGGCCTTGAACTTTTTCTTGTCGGGAATGCCGCCGCATATGTCGAATATCAGCGTCCTCAAGGTCACTCCCATTGGAATTTCCACAAGGCCCGGGTGCGTGACGTTTCCCACCACGGAAAATACGGCGGTCCCGGGACTGGTATCGGTGCCGATATCCCGATACCAGGACGCGCCGTTTCGGACGATCGGGGGGACTGCGGCCAGGGTCTTCACGTTGTTGATTGCCGTCGGGGCGCCGTTCAACCCAGCCTTCACAGGATAGGGAGGACGATGGTACGGCATGCCGCGACGCCCCTCCAAAGACATGATCAACGCGGTCTCCTCTCCGCAAACGAACGCGCCGGACCCTTGGAAAATATCCACTTCCAGATCGACGCCGCTTCCCAGAACGTTCTTTCCCAACAGCCCCAGATCCTCGGCCTGTCCTATGGCGGTTCTCAAAGTTTTTACGGCCAGCGGATATTCGGCCCTTACGTAGAAAAGGGCTTTTCGGGCGCCGACGGAATAGGCGCATAGGGCAAGACCCTCCAAAACTTGATGAGGATTGCTTTCCAAGATGGTCCTGTCCATGTAGGCGCCGGGGTCTCCTTCGTCGGCGTTGCAGATCACGTATTTTTCGGACGAATCCGTTTCGGCGGCCAGGCGCCATTTCTTTCCCGTTGGAAATCCCGCGCCGCCTCTTCCTCTCAATCCCGAATCCTCCACTATGCCCAAAGTTTCGCCGGGCGCGCCCTGCAAAGCCTTCGCCCAGGACGAGTACCCGTCCTCCGCGATGTATTCGTATATGTCCTCCGGATCGATCTTGCCGCAGAGCGCCATGACGACCCTTTTTTCCTTGCTGAAGCGAGAAAATTCCCACACGGATGGGATCATCTCGTTTTCCTCCATGGCGCCAAGGATATGCTCGAATCGAGGATCGCCTTCTTCCAGGTACAACTTGGTCAGCATCTTTGCTTTTCCCGCGGTCACCTGCGGATAAAAGATAGGGGGGAAACCCATTTCGGGATTTTCTATGACGACCCATGGTTCGGCGTAGCAGTGGCCAATGCATCCGACGGTGCGAATTTGAGCCGCGATGCCGCGCTGGGCGATGGCTTCCTCGAAAGCCGCCTTTGTTTCCATGGCGCCCGCCGCGATGCCGCAAGTCGCCATGCCGATATGAATTTTCGGCGACGCGACATCAAGGCGTTCTTGCTTGCGTCGCTTCGCTTCGGATTGAATTTCTTCGAATTTACGACCTGTTGTTTCGTTATTGTCCAGACTCATTTTTTTTCTTTTCTCTTTCCGCTTTTTCGCGTTCGACCCGGATTTTCAAAAGAAGCCCCTCCACCTTGCTGGGCGCCATATGCCCGTGAACGGTTTCTCCGACTATGGCCACGGGGGCGAGAGCGCAACACCCCACGCAGGCCACACGTTCCAGGCTGAACTGTCGGTCCGCCGTAGTCTGTCCCTCGGAAATCTCCAGCTTTCTTTCGAAATTCTCCAGGACGATATCGCCCGCTCTCACGTGACACGCGGTTCCGAGGCAAACCTTAATCGGATTCTCTCCAGGAGGGTTGAATTTGAACTGATTGTAAAAGGTGGCGACTCCGAAAACTTCGCTCGCGGGTATTTGAAGATAGGCCGCCGTCATCTTGACTGCCGCCGGGGGCAAATATTTCAGTTTATCCTGAATCATCTGGAGAATGGGAATCAGGTTTCCTCTTTTTTTATCGAAACGGGTCAGGCGAGATCTCAGCTCTCCGAGAACGGCCTCTTCCTCCGACGTTAAAACCGCGTCCATTGGATTCTCCTTGCATCGTATATCTTTCTTTGCGGACATCGCCGAATCAGAACTTTTCCAAGGCCCCGTACGCGGCCTGGACTCTGTCTTTAAGCAGAAAACAGAGTCTCTCCAGAACATGAAAGCCGATCTCGTTGTCTTCCTTCATCAGTTCCCTCAGTTCCGTCCCCCTCAACGAGACGACTTTCGTGGGCTTTTGGCAGGAGGCCGACGTCATCAGGATATGAGGATCGTCCAGCAAAGTGGACCAGCAACCTACCACTCGTCCCTTGCCGAGAGCTTCTATCACCACGTTGGCCTTTCGGTTCCCCATGTCCAACGTTCTTTCGAGAAAAATCTGTCCGTCTGCGATTATATAAAGGCGCTCTCCGAAATCCCCTTGCTGGAAAACGAATTCTCCCGCCTCGTAGGCGGTCAATTTGCAAAGGGGCGCTATTTTCCGGATGTCCTCCTTTTTCAGTTTTCTGAAAAATTCGCTTTCCTCGAGGGCGGTTTCAATGTCCGATGTATTCATATAAACCTCTTTCGGTTGTCTCTATACGTAAAAAACCTTCCTGTCGATAGCGGAACCAAAGTTTCCCTCTTTTGTATCACCCCGAAAAAAAATTTTCAAACATACTTTCTTGTATTTAAACCATTCGGAATGATCGACCGGATTTCATCGGCATTTTTCCGGTTTTTCGTTGTCCGGTTTGTTTTTGCTCGAAGACTTGAAATATAAAATCACTTATCTTGACTTTTGTAAGCTTACTATTTATGGTGGGTTATTGTGATTTTCGCAGGGGGGGCAGCGGTTTTGGCTTTTACCTTCCCAAGGTAAAAAAAAGAAACGCAAATACGGGATACGGGTTTTAGATTCGGCGGATGTCTTTAACTCGGAGGTCGCGAGCACAGGTCCGAAATTCCATAACAATTTCCGTCAAGGAGGATAACGTTATGCCCAAAAAAAAGTCGGTAAGTTTCGATGCGATGGTAAAATTTTTTATTCAGCATTACAATATTCCGACCAGGAAGGATGTCGAGAAGCTCCTGACGAAAATGGAGCGACTGGAGACGGCAGTGAACGAAATGCTCGTGAAGGGAAGAATTGGACCTGAAGGCGAGGAGGACGACAGCCCGATGGGTGCCAAGCCGGGAATGACGGCCTCCGACACGGTCCTGGAAATAATTGGCGAAGCAGGGGAGAACGGCGCGGGCTTCGCCGAAATACAGGACAAGACGGGCTTTGGCGAAAAAAAAATTCGAAACATCGTATTTCGCCTTAACAAACTCGGAAAAATCGAGAGAAAAAACAGGGGAATGTACGTGGCAATTTGAAATGACGAAGGTATTCACCATATTTTCCTTTTTATTTATTCTTGCTCCTATGCAAATCGCTTGGGGCGCCGATTTCAAATGCGACCGAGGAATCGTCTCTGTCGGCGACAGAAAATCCGAAGTCTATTTCAAATGCGGCGAACCGGAATGGAAGTACGTCAGAACCGAAGAAATCCTTCGGAAAATCGGCGACGACCGTTGGATCAAAAGATACGTGGACATAGAGGAATGGCTCTACAATTTCGGATCGTCGCGCTTTATGCGCATTCTGACATTTCACGAGAACCGGCTTCGGGACATAGAGATAGAGGATTACGGCTACGGCCAATCCGATTTCAAGCCGGGCAAGGAGTGTCTGCGAGGTC
Organism: uncultured Desulfobacteraceae bacterium; assembly: GCA_964575975.1. Classification (GTDB taxonomy): domain Bacteria; phylum Desulfobacterota; class Desulfobacteria; order Desulfobacterales; family SKZT01. Next base: position 11,700 of record CAZNTU010000024.1, on the reverse strand, counting down.
TGGAAAAAGGGGACAGGCAGCCCGAGGTGGTAGCTCGATGCGGTCCGCCGTCCTTTGTGGAAGACTACGAGGAAGAGCATATCAAAAAACTGGACAGGAGAGGTTTCTCGAGTTTCAACGTTCGAATATCCGAATGGACCTACGATTTCGGTCCCGACCGTTTCGTTCGCATTTTGAAATTCGAAAACGGGAGACTGGTCGGCCTGGAGGAAGGCGACTACGGCTATTATCGATAGTTCGGTATGGAATCGTCGAAGCCGGTGCATAGAATCTCTATGCATACCCGGTCTGACCTTCAGGATTTCGCGGGCAAGCAAACCCCCTCGCATGGAGGGCATGGCCATGTCGGAGACGATCAAGCCGGATCGATGCTGGTCCTCTTTGAAAAACGCCAAAACTTCCAGTAGAGCGATTTTCGGTTCCTCCCGGTAGCCGAAGCGCTCCAATATTCTTTTTGCCATTCTGGCGATGGCTTTTCATTCGTCTACAATAGTCGAACTTTCCATTGAAGAAGCTCCTTTTCAAATTCAAGCGAGTTGGTGTGTTTTTTATCTCGAAACCACTTGGAATTAGGACGTTTGATAATTAGTCCCGACATTGTTTCCTAAGGACGACCCAAATCAAAAACAGTTTATCCGGCGAATTTTCGGATTGGAATATTGAAAAACCAGTACTATTGTGTCAAGGAGTCTTTCGCGGACACATTTAACTTGAACCTTTTGAATTTAAAACACGGACAAACAACAATGCTTAAAAAATCTTTCCTGTCTTTTCCTGTTGCGGCACCGCTTTTTCTGTTTTGCATTTTCGGCGCCCATGCCGCCGGAAAAGAAGTCGTATTCACGGGCAAAACCATGGGTACGACCTACAACATTACGGTCGTGGCGGACGAAGACCGCTCGACCGAAGGTTTGCAACAAAAAATCGACGAAACGCTCGAACAGGTCAACCAGGAAATGTCGACCTATCGCAAGGACAGCCAAATTAGCCGTTTCAACGCGCTCGAGAAAGCCTGCGTCGAATTTGCCGTTTCCGAAAATTTCATGGAGGTTCTCGAAGTTGCCAAGTCGGTCTACGAACTGACCGGCGGGGCCTGGGACGGCACCGTCAACCCTCTGTTGAGCCTGTGGGGATTCCGGTCCAAGGAACCTCCCGCGAAGATCCCCGAAAAAAAAAAGATCGAAGAAATCTTGTCTCACGTAGGCTTCCAAAATGTCCTGTTCTCCGACGACAACCGCATCGCCAAAAAAGACCCTGCCGTTACCCTCGACTTGGCTTCCATCGCCAAGGGGCATGGCGTCGATCGCGTGTCCGGTGTCCTTCTGGAAAACGGCTTTAAGAATTTCATTGTGGAAATCGGAGGGGAAATCTACGCGGCGGGCCTGACGGTCGAGGGCAAGCTTTGGAAAGCCGGAATCAACACCCCGCGCAAGGGCGCTCCTTTCGACGAAGTGTACAAAGTCATTTCCTTGACCGAAGCGGCCATTGCCACCAGCGGCGACAATCGCAACTTCGTCGAAATCGACGGTCGGCAATTTTCGCACATCATCGACCCCCGGACGGGGTATCCAGTGGAAAACAACGTGGCTGCGGCGACCGTTGTCGCGCCGACATGCACGTTCGCCGATGGCCTTGCGACGGCCGTGATGGTAATGGGACTCCACCAAAGTCTCCAACTCTTGGAGAGACTCTCGGGGGTGGAAGGATTTATCGTCACCAGAAATCCCGACGGGAGTTTCTCGAACCATTACACCAAAGGTTTTTCGCTTCGGTGATTCGAAGCCCGGCCAACGGACGTTTCGGCGTCCGCAATTTGGGTTGACATTGACGGCCGATTACTGTATCTCTGCGGAGTTAGTCAAAGCGTAACGTTGTGTTTATGAGGCTCGGATGCTTTACGGAGCGAATCGATACCTAGCTTATTAAGACAAGCACGGCCGGGAACCCGGTTTCGTCCCGGCTTGAAAGGAAAGGTGAGAAATTGGAAATCATTGTCCTGTTAAAGCGGGCGCCGGCCACGGAGTCCATGATCGGCGTCGCCGGCGATGGAAAGTCCATTAAGACCGACGATTTGAAATGGGTCGTGAATCCTTACGACGAGTTTGCGGTAGAGGAAGCCTTGCGTATTCAAAAAGAGCATGGCGGGACCGTGACGGTTTTGACGGTCGGCCCCGACAAGGCCGTGGACGCCGTCAGGACGGCCCTCGCCATGGGCGCGGACAAGGGTGTTCTGATCAACGACCCGGACGCCATAAAGGCCGACGCGCTCGGAACCGCCAAAATTCTCGCGGCCGCGATCAAAGTCGCTCCCTTCGACCTCGTGGTCGCGGGCATGAGGGCCGTGGACGACGACAACTGCCAGGTCGGCCCCGCAGTCGCGGAATTCCTGGGCGTTCCCCACATCTCCATGGTCGTCAAGGAACAAGTCTCCGACGGCAAGATCAAATGCGAACGGACCGTGGAGGGCGGGACCTATGTTTTCGAAGCCCCGCTTCCCGCCGTCATTACCGCCCAGCGCGGATTGAACGAACCCCGGTACGCCTCCTTGCCGGGCATCATGAAAGCCAAAAAAAAGCCCCTGGAGAAAAAGTCGCTGGCGGATATCGGCCTGGGCGCCGACGATATCAAGCCCAAAACCGCAATAACGGCCATGACTCCTCCGCCCGAACGAGCCGGAGGAAAAATGGTGCAGGGCGAGGACGCCAAGGCCAAGGCCAAGGCCTTGGTGAAGGCTCTGATGGAAGAAGCCGGGGTTCTGTGACCTTGGATGAACTAAGTTTGACAACATCCTACTGTCGAGGAGACAAGATATGTCCGATGGAGTATTGGCGATCGCCGAACAAATAGACGGCGTGTTTCGAAAGGCGGCTTTCGAGGCCGTAAGCGAAGGCAAGCGCATCGCGCAGGCGGCGGGAACGAAACTGACGGCTCTCGTCATCGGGGCCGGCATAGAGGAAGTCGCAAAAAAACTGGCTGGGTACGGCGCCGACGAGATCGTGATCGTGGACGATCCCGCTTTGAAGGAATTTCTGGTCGATCTTTACACGGACGCGGCCGCCCAGGTCGTAGAGGCAAAGAAGCCGGCGGTGGTCGTGTCCGCCGCGACGTCGCTGGGCAAGGACTTGTGCGCAAGGCTGTCCGCGAGACTGGACGCCGCGTTGGCGACCGACTGCGTGGCGGTGGATTGCGACGCCGGAAAAATCAAAGTCACTCGCCCCATGTACGGCGGCAAAATTCTGGCCCAAGTCGAATTGGAGGGAACCCCTAAAATAGTCGCTATCCGACCCAACGCCATGAGAGCGGCGGAATCGGCCGGCGAGGGTGTCGTCGAAAAATTTGCAGCGAATCTTGGAGCAGGCGCCTTGAAATTCGTGGAAAAAACCATGGAAACCGGCAAGGTGGAGTTGACCGAGGCCGACGTGGTCGTTTCAGGCGGTCGCGGCATGGGCGGGGCCGACTTCAAAGTCGTCGAGGAATTGGCGGCGGTTTTGGGAGGCGCAGTGGGCGCGTCCCGCTCGGCCGTCGACGAGGGATGGCGTCCCCACGGCGACCAAGTGGGACAGACCGGAAAAGTGGTCTCCCCCAATCTCTACATCGCCTGCGGCATTTCGGGAGCCATCCAGCACTTGGCGGGCATGTCCTCCTCCAAGGTGATCGTGGCCATCAACAAAGACCCCGAAGCGCCCATTTTCTCGAAAGCCGACTACGGCATCGTGGGCGACCTCTTCGAGGTGGTCCCCGCCATAACTGCGGAAATTAAAAAGATCAAAGGATAACAACCGATGGCGGACCTTGTCTGCCGTCTTTGGAAATCAAAGGTTTATAGAGTATTTGAAAATTCATCTGAACAGTCTCGGCTGCGCCAGAAACCAGATAGACGGCGAAATCATGGCCGGACTTCTGGAAAAGGCGGGCTGGACCATCGTCGACGATCCCTCCGAAGCGGAGGTGATCGTCGTCAACACTTGCGGTTTCATCGAAGCGGCGACCCAGGAATCCATCGACGTCATTTTGGAGCTTGCCACGTTGAAGGAAGAGGGGAAATGCCGCGGACTGATCGTGACCGGGTGCGTCCCGGAACGGTACAAGGACAGTCTCGCGGAACAATTGCCCGAAGTCGATTTCTTTCTGGGGACAGGCGCCTACGACCGGATCGTCGAAGCGGCCGGAAACTTGATGTCGTCCGAAAACCGTCTGTTTCCGCCCCCTGGAGAACGTCCGCCGGACGATCCGGACCTTCCCAGGAAAACGACCCTGTCTTATTCCGCGTATTTGAAAATCGCCGAGGGATGCGACCGGAAATGCACCTACTGCATCATCCCCAAGCTTAGAGGCCGACACAGGAGCAGACCGCTCGGAGACATTGCCAAGGAAGCCAAAAGGCTGGTCGCGGCAGGGGCGAGGGAATTGAATCTGGTGGCGCAGGATTCGTCGTCCTGGGGATACGATTTCCATCCGCCAAGGCATCCCGCCGATCTCTTGACGACACTTTCGGAACTGGCTCCGGGCTCGTCGTGGATAAGGCTTTTGTACGGCCACCCCGACAGGACCGACGACCGGCTTGTACGGACAATGGGAAACACCACTGGCGTCCTACCCTATTTCGATATCCCGGTTCAGCATGCAAGCGTCAAGATTTTAAGGCGCATGGGGAGAAACTACGACGGCGAGTATCTTTTTCGTCTTTTCGACAACATCCGAAATACAGTGCCGGAAGCCGTTCTAAGAACGACACTGATTGTCGGATTTCCCGGAGAAACCCAAAAGGATTTCGAAGAACTCGCCAAGTTCGTGGAAAAGGTCCGGTTCGACCATCTGGGAGTGTTCGTCTATTCGGACGAGGACGACCTTCCCAGCCACCGCCTTTCCGAGCATGTTTCCGGAAAGACTGCCACAAAACGACGCGACGCGATCATGAAAATCCAAAAGCGGATTTCGGAAAAACGCAACGAAAAATATATCGGCCAAACCTTGGACATCCTTGTGGAGGAAAAGCCGGAGGAGGGCGTTTGGATCGGCAGGGCTTGGTTTCAGGCTCCCGATGTGGATGGGGTCGTCTACGTCAGAAGTTCGGACGAACGATTTTCAAAGGGGTTCGATTGTGATATTGGTTCCGCGGCGCGGGTAAAAATCGCCGACGCCATGGAATACGACCTGATAGGAGAACCCGAATGACGGACTTGAAACTGAAAATTCTGCTTGCGGTGAAAAAGGACCTCGAGGAAATCGAAACGGCTCTTGCCGAAAACCTGAATCCGTATCTCGACTTGGTATCGGAAACCGCCAGACACATTCTTTTCAGCGGTGGAAAACGCCTTCGTCCCCTGTTGATGGTTCTGTCCGCTCGCATGTGCGGATACGAGGGAGACCGGGACAAGTATTATTCCACCATTTTCGAGTATCTTCACGCGGCCACGCTTTTACACGACGACCTCGTGGACGGCGCATCCGTGCGAAGGGGAAAGCAAGCGGCCCATTCCGTCTATGGAAACTCCGTCGCCGTCCTGGTCGGAGATTTTCTTTTGGCACGCGGGCTTTCCATCGCGGCCGAAACGCGAAAGATCGAAGTGATCGAGACCATTGCCGGCATTACGGAAAACATGTCCCAGGGAGAAATCCACCAGCTTTTGGCAAAAGAGGACTTGGGATTGACCGAGGAGGAATACTTGGAGGTCATACGGCGGAAAACCGCCGTTCTGATACAGGGCGCATGCCGGGTGGGGGCCTTGATCTCCGACGCGACTCCGGAGCGCGAAAAAGCTCTAGACGCGTTCGGATACAATCTTGGAATCGCGTTCCAGATGGCGGACGATCTTTTGGATTACACGGCGGATTCCGCCGTCTTGGGCAAAATGGTCGGCGCCGATCTTAGAGAGGGCAAACTCACCCTTCCCGTGATTCACGCGATGGAAAACGCCTCCGAGGAAGATCGTTCCCTGATGGGCCGGATTATATTGAACAGGGAATTTTCCGAAGACGATTTCGACCTTCTTGTTCTTATGCTGAAACGCTACGGCGGAATCGCCTATACCATCGAACGCGCGGCCGCCCACATCGAACAAGCCAAGAAAGCCATCGGCGTATTCGAATCGGGACGCGCGCGGGAAACCCTCATGGACATCGCGGATTACGCGCTGGCGAGGAAAGTCTGACGGCGGTAAGTGTTCGGTGGTTCAAGGGGGCGTTGCGATAGTTTGAAGGGGGTTCGATTTAAGTTTGGGTTTCAAGAACGGCTCCTCGAAGGCAACCAGACCATCTGGGTCTGGCGTGCCGAGAAGCGCAATAATGTACAATAACGGAGGTGTTTCGGACATGTTCGCAATCAACCGATCCAAATCAAGTTTCTTCGTTCCGGTTCTTTGTTTTCTTTTTCTTGCTCTCGCCTTTTGCAATATTGTTCTCGCTCAGGATTCGACGAAAGAGGTTCGGGCTGTCGGAACGGGAACCGTCCAAAATCAGGGAATCGTAGGGGCCAAGGAAGAGGCGATTTCCATCGGCCTTGCAAACGCCGTGGCCCGGGTCATCGAGGACCACATCCCGGCTGAAATAATATCGGCGAATTTCAAAACTCTGGACGAGGCCTTTTTAAGCGTTGCCGGAGACTATATCCGAGACTACAGGGTTCTGACCGAAAACAAATCCAAGACCAAATACCGCATATACGTACAGGCGTCGGTGCTTTCCGATAAAATCAAGAAAAAGCTTTCCGATCTTGGAATTATTCTTTCCGAAACGAATTTGCCCAAGGTACTTTTTCTGATTGCGGAAACGAACATAAACGACCTGCTTCCCGTTTACTGGTGGGGCGACGAGCCGTCTTTCGCGACGGCCAAAGCGGAGGAGGCCATGGCGGCGGTCCTGAAGGAGAAGGGATATGCCGTTGCCGATCACGAAGCCATGGTCCTGCATGATACTTCGGGAGAGGGGACAAGCTATCCGCAATCCGTTTCCGACGGAGAAACGGTTTCGCCCGCCCAAGGCTCGGTCGTATTCAACAACCCCTACTTGAGCAACGAAGAGGCGGCGCAGATCGGATATCGCTTGAAAGCCGACATCGTCGTCGTAGGAACCGCGCAGGCCGAAATCGTTCCCAACACCATGGGCGCCACGATCCGATCCTTCAAGGGAAACGTCTCCCTTCGAGCGGTGGACGTGGAGACCGGCCAGGAAATCGCGTCCGTGAAACAAGAGGCGGTAGCCGTCGGCGCCGATGAAGTCGCCGGCGGAAACGACGCGCTATCCCAAGTCGGTAAAATCGCGGGGGAGGCTCTCGCGTCGCAGATCCCCCTTTCCTGGAAAAAGGCTCCTGGCGTATCCGGAAAGGTAGACATCCTTGTCCAAGGCACCGGAAACCTCGGGAGTTTTGTCGCCTTCAGGCGTAATTTGCAGGAAATTCCAGGCGTGACAAGCCTTCGAATCAAGGAGATGAAACCGGACGAGGCCACCATTGCGGTCGATTACGCATCGGGCGCCCACTCGCTGGCGGAGGCCCTCATGCGGCAAACGTTCCAAAATTTCGGCGTGAACATATCCGAAATGGAAGGCGAAAGGCTCAAGGTGGAAATCGTCCCCAAGTACGGGGCAGGATCTTCCGAATAAAGGCCGTGGCCGGGGAAAGAATCGATCCCGTTTTCGAAAAACGGGGGAATTTGCGGGTCGCGACGTTCAATGTCGCTTTGAGCAGAAGTTCGCCAGGCGTCCTTGTGGAAGATCTTTCCACTCGGGACGACGAGCAGGCGCGAAAGGTCGCCGAGATAATCCAAAGGGTCGATCCCGATATTCTTTTGCTCAACGAAGTCGATTATGATGAAAGTCTGCGGGCGGTCGAACTTTTCAAGCTCAACTATCTGGAAATCGGGCAAAACGGCGCGCGGTCCGTATTTTTCGGCTTCGCCTTCGCGTCTGAGGTGAACACGGGAGTATTGTCCGGGTGCGATCTCGACAAGGACGGCAGGGCCGACGGTCCCGGAGACGCCTTCGGGTTCGGCCTTTTTCCCGGTCAATACGGGATGGTCCTCTTCTCCAAATACCCCGTCGATAGAAACACGGTCAGGACTTTCCGAACGTTTTTGTGGAAAGAGATGCAGGACAACCTGATTCCTCCCGACTATTACACGGAGGACGCACTCGCCGTGTTCAGGCTGTCCTCGAAAAGTCACTGGGACATCCCCGTGGACGCGAACGGAACGAAAATTCATATTCTTTGCTCTCACCCGACGCCCCCGGTCTACGACGGCGGGGAGAAAAGAAACCGCAGGCGAAACCACGACGAAATTCGCTTTTGGGCGGACTACGTAGCGCCCGGCAAGGGGTTCTACATCCGCGACGACAACGGCTTGGCCGGAGGATTGGCTCCTTCGACTCCGTTCGTCATTCTTGGAGACTTGAACGCGGACCCAGCGAAAGGGGAAAGCTTCGAAAACGCCGCGCGGCAACTGCTGGAAAACGCGGCGGTCGATTCGTCGTTCGTACCCCGAAGCGCAGGCGGGGCCGAAATAGCCGGCGATTCGACCAACACGGCAAGCTGGGGGCTTAGAGTGGATTACGTCCTGCCGTCGAAGGCAGGATTCCGAATCGAGAACGGCGGCGTTTTCTGGCCGGCCGAATCCGACCCGCTCCATCGCCTCGTAAAGGACGACGATAGCTCGGATCATCGTCTCGTGTGGCTCGATTTAAGTGCGAGGCATGTCGGGACGGAATTATTACGAGAAAGCCGAAAATCGGATTCCGCTTGATACGATGCACCGGCCGTCCCTTTCGCCATTTTCCTCGCTATAGGCCGCCTTTTCCCTTCAAGGTCCTCCTCAAGAAAAAATGCCGTGAATACATCCGGAAAATTTTGTATATTGCCCCTTGGTCTCCCGCGACTCGGAATCGCGCGGTCGTCAAAAGGTTCGATTTTTCGTCGCATCGGCCGCAAACGCTTTCATAAGGTGTTTTTTTATGTGGAAAATAATAGAAATTTTCAAGCAAAGCATGGTCTACCGGCTTATTTTAACCGTTAACATATTGTTGCTGTTCAGCATATCCACTTGGGCGTATTTCAATATCCAATACCAGAAAGAAAAGTTCATGGAGCATATCGTCGCCAGCTCCGACCGGTTCAGCAACACGATCAAGCTCGGCACCCATTACGCCATGATGCTCAACAGCAGGGACGACATCACCCAGATCATCAACAACATCGGAAAGCAACAGGAGGTCGAGCACCTCAGGATCTACAACAAAGAGGGCCAGATCAAGTTCTCCAATTTCGCCTCCGAAGTCGACAAGAAAACCAACATAAAGGACGAGGCCTGCTACATTTGCCACCGTACCGAACCTCCCGCAGTCGATCTCGAATTGCCCCAAAGGACCCGGATTATCGAATCCGAAAACGGCCTGTTGTCGTTGGGCATCATCAGCCCCATCTACAACGAACCCGGATGCTCCACCGACGTGTGCCATGTGCATCCCGAAGACAAGCAAGTCCTTGGTGCCCTTGACGTGGTCGTTTCGCTGGAGGGAACCGATCTCGAAATCCTCAAGTTCGAAAAGGGAATCATCGGATTGGCGATCTTCGTTTTCCTGGTGACCTCCGTCATCATCCTGCTGTTCGTCTTCCGGTTCGTGAAACAGCCCATCAACAGAATGATCACGGGAACGCGGCGTTTGGCCATGGGGGATTATTCCACCCGCCTGACCATCGAACGGGAGGACGAAATCGGGCGGCTGGCCGAATCCATCAACCGGATGGGCCAGGAAATCGGAAAGAAACAAAACGAGTTGAACAAGCAGCGCGACGAATACCAGAACCTTTTCGAACTGGTTCCCTGTCTTATCACCGTGCAGGACAGAAACTACCAGCTCGTGAAGTACAACCGGGAGTTCGCGGAAAAATTCGACCCTCAGCCGGGCGATTTTTGCTATCGGGCATACAAGGGAAGGACCGAGAAATGCGTGGTCTGCCCGGTGGCGAGGACGTTCGAGGACGGCCAGTCCCACTACAGCGAGGAAAGGGGCATCGGCAAGGACGGCTCCGACACCCATTGGCTTGTCAGGACGTCACCTATTCGCAATGCGGACGGGGAAATCGTCGCGGCCATGGAAATGAGCCTTGACATCACCCGGCGAAAGCAACTTGAAGAGAAGCTCGAAAAATCGGAAAAGAAATACTACGCCATCTTCAACAACATTCCAAACCCGGTGTTCGTCCTGGATTTCGAAACGCTGGAAATACTGGACTGCAACGAAAGCGTCAAAGCGGTGTACGGATATCACAAGGCCGAGATGATCTACGGTTCCTTTCTCGACCTTTTCCAGGAGGAGGAAAGAAGCGTGTACGGCTCGCAGCTGAAGCAAAAGCCGGTATTCAACCAGGTTAAGCACATGCACAAGGACGGAAAGCCCATTTTCGTGAACATCAGGGTTTCTCCTTCGGAGTATCCCGGAAAACGAGTGCTCCTGGTGACCACGAGCGACATCACCAAGCGCCTGGAGGCCGAGCAGCAACTAATTCAGGCGAGCAAGATGGCCACCCTGGGCGAGATGGCGACCGGCGTCGCACACGAGTTGAACCAGCCCCTTTCCGTAATCAAAACCGCCAGCAGCTACTTCATGAAAAAGGTCCTGAAGAAGGAAAGAATCAAGGACGAGATTCTTTTCACCATGGCCGAGGAGATCGACAGCCACGTCGACCGTGCAACCAAGATCATCAATCATATGCGACAGTTCGGGCGGAAATCCGATCTGGAGCTGGAAAAAACCCAAATCGACAAAGTTCTGAAAAGCGCGTTCGAAATTTTCAGCCAGCAGCTCAAAGTCCGGGGAATAGAGGTCGTATGGGACATCCAGGAGGATCTTCCCTTGATCATGGCCGATCCGGGAAGACTGGAACAGGTGTTCATCAACCTTTTGATCAACGCTCGCGACGCCATCGACGACAAATGGGAAAACAGGGAGTACCAGCCGGGGGACAAGAAGATCACGCTGACCACAAGGGTCGAAAACAACCAGGTGATCGTCAAGGTTTGCGATACGGGAACGGGCATCCCTCACGGAATCGCGGACAAGATTTTCGAACCGTTCTTCACCACCAAGAAAGTCGGCAAGGGGACCGGGCTGGGACTGTCGATCAGCTACGGCATAATAAAGGAGTGCGGAGGCGAAATCAGGGCGGCATCCGGAACGGGAACGGGCGCCTGTTTCATCGCAACCTTTCCCATACAGGAATAGGGCTTGAACATGTGCGATCGAATTTTGCTTGTGGACGACGAGGAAGGCATTTGCAAGATACTGGGGATATCGCTCGAGGACAGCGGATACGAGGTCTATACCGCCTGCAACGGCGAGGATGCCCTTAAAATATTCCGGGAGAAGAATCCCCCCATCGTTCTCACTGACATCAAAATGCCCGGCATGGACGGCATCGAGCTTCTAAGGCGAATCAAAAGGGAAAGTCCCGAAACGGAGGTCGTCATGATCACCGGCCACGGGGACATGAACCTGGCGATCAAAAGCCTGAAACACGAGGCAACCGACTTCGTGACGAAACCCATCAACGACGACGTCCTGGAAATCGCGTTGAAACGGGCTAAGGAACGCATTCTCATGCGCAGGCAACTGAAGGAATACACGGAAAACCTGGAGCGTCTGGTCGAGGAAAAGACCAGGAAGCTTCTCGAAGCCGAGCGCATGGCCGCCGTGGGCGAAACTGTGACC
>CAZNTU010000023.1:0-42252 GCA_964575975.1 uncultured Desulfobacteraceae bacterium | reverse complement strand
ACGGCTTCGAAATCGCTTCCTCGATCCAGGCGATTATCAGAAAAGAGGACGAAAAGCAGGTGGAGGGAGAATGTTTCGTTCTGAAAAAAACCGTTTCATGAGGTTCCGATTCGATTTAAAATCGCAAAGACGCCAACGGAACGCTTATCACGCTATACGAAAATAAAAATAATATGCAAATCCATGTCACCGCCGACAGCTCTGAATCGTTCTTACCGCAAATCGCCCGTAAAAGCGGGCTATCGCCGATATATCACGATCAGGAAGAACGCTTCGACTATCCGGCAACCCAGGGGAGCGGCGCGATCCGGATTTTGCCTCTCGGCCCCGGCCTTCAAATCGAAATCGTGGATTTTCGGCTGCACGAACGCTTGGAAAATCGGTTTACGGTTCGATATACCTCTCTTCGATTCTCGTTCTTTCTTTTCGCCGAAGGACTGTTGAAATGGACTTCGGGGTTCGGCAAAAATCCTCGGGTGGAAATCAACAATTTTATCGGCCGGTGTTCGCTCTGCTTCTATCCGGAAGTTTCGGGTGTCGGGGTTTACGCATCGGACAAACGGCATCTCCAGCTGAACATCCTCGTCGCGCCCTCTCGACTGGCCGCCATGCTCGACGGATACGGCTCGCTTCCTCCGGAGCTAGCAAAGATCTTGGAGGACTCCGAACAATCCGGCTTTTTTTTTCCGGGCCGCATGATCCGACCCATGAACGCTGCCGTGTCCGCCATTTTTAACTGCCCTTTCCAAGGACCTCTCCAAAAACTCTTTCTGGAAAGCAAAACGTTGGAGCTGATAGCCTTTCTTGTTTCCCAAGCGGTATCGAATCGTTCCGACACAAAACCGTTTCTTTCGGAAACAGCCGATTTTCAGGATCGCATTCTCCTCGCCGAAAATATCCTGAGACACCATCTTGACGACCCGCCTTCGCTTTCGTCTCTTGCGCGTCGAGTCGGCTTGCCCCATACGACATTGAACGAGGGCTTTCGCAAAAAGTACGGCGCCACCGTGTTCGGTCATTTGCACCGCCTGCGTCTGGAACAGGCTAGACTTCTGATGGCGACTCAAGGTTTGAACGTGACCGAAGCATCTCTGGCGGTCGGATACGACAGTCTCCCCTCCTTTTCCCGCGCTTTCGCCCGCTACTTCGGCGCTCCACCGAAAACGTTCGCCACATCCGGAAAAGAAAAGCTCTAAGGAACGGTCGCGTTCCGGATAAAAAAAAGTTCGTCCCGGATAAGACCGGCACGCCCGAACCGTGTTACGGAAGAGACATCGTCGTCCTCCGACGGCAATCCTACAAACGCGGGAAAAGGAGACAGCCACATGCAAACCCAAATGGAAAACGTCCGGAAAAAAACGGCAAGTCGATATTGCGATCACGATCACGATTCGATCGTAAAACTTTCTAGAATCCTTCGGGATCGAAGCGAAAATCCTATCACCTATGTAAAACGCGCCTTCAGGTATGTGCGAGAGGAAATCGTCTTCGGCGGCGACCTCTGGCAAGTCAAGGCGTCGGAAACCCTCCGCAAGGGTTACGGCGCCTGCTACAACAAAAACCTTCTGCTCAACGCCCTCCTCCATGCCGGGGACATTTCCTGCCGACTCGGGGCGTACCCCATGAAAAGAACCTTCATGCGTCCCGCCATGGGTTTTGCGTACCTTGGCGTTTCGGAACCGTTCTATCATTGCTTCACTCAGGTAACGCTGGACGGAAACGCTTTCATCGTCGATCCGACCCTGGATCGGCGAACGTACGATACGTTTTTCGGTCCGCTGAAAGTGGGTTGGGACGTGTCTTGGCGCGATGGAAAAGACATGGTTCTCTATACCGAATCCATCCTCGGACCTTCTATATTGTATGGCAATATAGACGAAGCTCTGGATCGTTGCCTCGATTCCCATTTCCTTTTCCGGGACGAACCTTTCTGGCTTTTAAGGATTTGGCTTGCGGCAGGAAACGGCAGAATGTGGTCGAAGACAGGCAGGCGCCCACGCGGCGAAGAATTTCGACAAACGGACTTCTGTTTATCGATCAACGATTGAATGCCCGTCGGATAGCTGCTATATTCATTCTGAATTTTCGGTGCGTCACATTGCAAAATTTTAATAAACAAGTTGGGGGGACGAGAAATGGAAAAATGCGACCTGTGCGGACAGCCGCTCAAGGACGGCGAGAAACGGGAACGAAACGGTCGCCCAATATGCGAGGATTGCTATATCGACATGCTTTTGCCGTCGGTAAGAAAGATGTATTGCGAAAACAGCTCCGCAAATTTCATGATACGCCTGAAGGATTCCTATATCGCGCATCCTCAGAAGTTTCATTGAAGACCGGCTTTACCGGTCGCGACTTTTGACGCTTGCCCGCCGCGCGTCCTTCCGCATACTCGAATATGAGAAACTATATCCCCAGATAGGCTTTCCTGACCTCCTCGTTCGCCATCAGGTTCCGCGCGGTATCCGACAGGATTATCTTGCCGTTTTCCATCACGTACCCCCGATGGGCGGCTTTCAGGGCGAGGTTGGCGTTTTGCTCCACGAGGAAAATGGTCGTGTTGTTTTCCGCGTTGATTTGGGCGACGATTTCGAATATCCGTTTCACCACCAAGGGGGCAAGGCCGAGGGAGGGTTCGTCCAGGAGGAGAAGGCGGGGTCTGGCCATGAGCGCCCTCGAGATGGCCAGCATTTGTTGCTCGCCTCCGCTAAGGGTGCCGCCGGCTTGGTTTCTTCTTTCGGACAATATGGGGAACAGCGAATAGACGTATTCCTTGTCCTTTTTTATATTCTCGTGGTCGTTTCTCAAAAATGCGCCCATGTCGACGTTTTCCGAAACCGTCAAATACGGAAAAATCCTGCGGCCTTCCGGGACCTGGCTGATTCCCATGGCCACGATTTGGTTTGGAGCGACGCCTTTGAGAGACTTTCCCTCGAAGAAGAGTTCCCCTGAACGGGGCGGAACAAGACCCGATATGGACATCAACGTCGTGGTTTTTCCTGCGCCGTTCGCGCCGATCAGCGTCACGATTTCGCCCGCCTTGATCTCCAGGCTGATTCCCTTGAGAGCCTGGATGTTACCGTAGTAAGTCCGAATGTCGTCCAGCTTAAGCATCCGTTTCCTCCCCAAGGTATGCCTTGATGACATCCGGGTTGCATTTGATCTCCTCGGGCGTTCCCTCGGCGATTTTTCGTCCGTAATCGACCACGTAAATGCGGTCGGACAGGCTCATGACCAGTTTCATGTCGTGCTCGATCAGCAGGATGGAGATTTTTTCCTCGTCGCGAATACGGACGATGAGACGGTCAAGCTCGCTGGTTTCCAAGGCGTTCATCCCGGCGGCGGGCTCGTCCAGCAGAAGCAGATTCGGTTCGGTGGCCATGGCCCTGGCGATTTCGAGACGCCTCTGCGCGCCGTACGGAAGATTTTTCGCGTATTCGTTCACGAATTTTTCCAACCCGATTTTTTTCAGAAAACGATAGGCGTCCTCGACCACCTGCTTTTCTTCTTTCACAGTGGACCTGTTGCGGAGCACGGCTCCTGGAATGCCGGCCTTCGTTCGGCAATGCCGACCGATCATGACGTTCTCCAGCACCGTCATGTTCTGGAACAGCCTGATGTTCTGAAAAGTACGGGCCATTCCTCGTTCGGTTACACGGTTTGGCTTCATCCCGTTCAACCGCACCACGCCTTCCTCGGGAGAATAAAGATGCATCTCGCCGCCGGTCGGCTCGTATATGCCCGTGATGCAATTGAAAAAGGTGGTCTTGCCCGCGCCGTTGGGGCCGATCAAGGCGACGATCTCGCCTTTTCCCACATCCAGGTCGATATTGTCCAACGCCCGGAGTCCGCCGAAATTCATCGTGAGGTTTCTTACTTGAAGAATCGGGTCCATCGCCATGGCCTATTCTTTGTCTTTTGCCGTCGAGGTTTCGAAATGATAGGTCTTGCGGGACGCGCCGACGAGGCCTCCCGGCCGGAATACCATCATGGAAACCAGAACCGCACCGAATATCAGCATTCGGTATTCCGAGAAGGCCCGCAGATATTCGGGAAGAAGAATCAGGATGAGCGCCCCGCAGATTACGCCGACGATGGAGCCCATTCCGCCCAGCACCACAATGCAAAGAATAATGACCGACTCCCAGATGGTAAACGACGCGGGATTGATGAAAGTAGTCTTCGCGGCGAACACCACACCGCCCATTCCCGCCCACGTGGCACCCAAGGCGAACGCGCTCAGCTTGGTCCTGGTCTTGTCTATGCCCATCGCCTGGCAAGCCACTTCGTCCTCCCTAAGCGCAATCCACGCCCTTCCGATGCGAGAGTCCTGCAGCCTCCTCACCACGAATATGGTCAGCAGCACCAAACCTATCATGAGGTAATATATATAGGTGTGAACCTGCTGGATGTCGAGGTCGATTCCGAACAGGCCGGGGCGGGGGATGTTGGCAATGCCGCTTGGACCGAACGAAAAATCGTTCCAGTTCTCCAGAACCAAGCGTATGATTTCGCCGAAGCCCAGCGTGACGATCGCCAGGTAGTCGCCTCTCAGACGAAGCACCGGAAAACCTAGCAGGACGCCGAACAGGGTTCCCATAAGTCCCCCGATCGGGAGTGCGAGCCAGAACCCGATGCCGAAATGGTGATTCAGAAGAGCGTAGGAATACGCCCCGACCGCGTAAAAGGCCACATATCCCAAATCGAGAAGGCCGGCAAGGCCCACGACGATGTTCAACCCCAGGCCGACCACCACGTAAATCAACGCGCTGATCATGATGTTGGTCTGGTAGAGGGAGAATATCCAAGGAAAGCTTGCGAAAAAAAGCGCGACCACGACGAGGGCGGGTTTGTAGAACCGAGGTTCCTTCATGGCTTTTTCCATAAAGGGGACTTTGATCTCTTCGCCCTTTTCCTTCCTTTTGCCCCCCATCTCCTTGCGCTTGAGCAAAAACCTCCACACCAAGGCGACAAAGAAACTTCCGACCCCGACGTACCACATTCTTTCCCACCGCCATTCGACAGTCTTGTAAATGGTGTTCACCTTGACTACCATGATGGGAAAGGTCAAAAACATGAACCATAGGGAGGCGAGAAACGCCCTTTTTATTTCGCCGATGCTTAGCATTTTTTTCGTTTACACTTTATCGGATTCTTTGCGGCCCAAGATACCGGCCGGTCTGAAAATCAAAATGAACACGAGAAACAGGAACGCGAAAACGTCTTCGTAGTCACTGGATATATACCCCGTGAAAAAGCTTTCCGTCCACCCGAGGACGAGACTTCCCAACACCGCGCCGGGCATGCTCCCGATGCCGCCCAAGACGGCGGCCACGAAAGCCTTGATTCCGGCTAGGAAACCTATGTAGAAGTTGATTTGGCCGATGTGCGACGCGATCAGGATTCCGCCCAGGGCCGCAGTGGCCGATCCCACGACAAAGGTGACCGAAATCACCTTGTTGACGTCCACGCCGACGAGCATGGCCATGTGCCGGTCCTGCGCCGTAGCTCGCATGGCCTTGCCGATCTTCGTGAATTTGATGAGAAAGGTGAGCAGGACCATTACCACGGCGGTGGTGACGTATATCACGATTTCCGACGACCGGACGATGTGCCCGACCGGCTTCAGGAATTCGAATTCAGGGATCAAGGCGGGAAAAGGAAGGAAATCGGAGGTTTGGGCCAGCAGGACGTAATTTTGGAGAAAAAGGGACATTCCGATGGCGCTGATCAATGCGGACAGCCGGGGGGCGTTTCGGAGAGGCTGGTACGCGAGCTTTTCGACAGTGTAGCCGTAGGCGGCGGAATAGATCACGGCGACGATGGAGGCGATCACCAGGATGGCGAGCGAAGGCCACCCCGCAATCGTCAGAACTCCGGAAACGATCAAGGCGGTAAACGCGCCGATCATGTATATTTCGCCATGGGCGAAATTGATCAGCTCGATGATGCCGTACACCATCGTATAGCCCAAGGCGATCAAAGCGTAAATGCTTCCCCTTGTCAACCCGCCCAGAAACAGCTCGAAAAAATACTCGATATCCATTTGACAATAAAATCCGATAGACCGCGCGAAATATCGTAAGCCGCCGCTTCGACGCGGAGACAGTTCGATTTCGCTTTTGTTTTATTCGAATCGAAAACTCGCGACCGCCCAAGTTCGTTTGGCCTATGCTCGATATTGGCGATTTGGAATATTTATAAACGCTGAATGTCGTACGAGTCAAGCCAAAAGCCGCATTGGAGGTCTTCCGAGGTCATCGTGGATTTGCGGGAAAAGGGTTCGCGATGGTAGCTAAACGACGAACCCCAAAAATGAAAGGGTCCACCATAGAGATGGACCCTTTCCCGAATTGTATTCGAACCGAACTGTTTTACGCGTGCAGTTCCTCTTTGATGGACACGGCCATCTTGAAAAGGATTGTCAGCACGAAGAAACCGGTCGCGTAGACGCCGATGGTAATGGCGATCTCCGGACCTGTTGGAATGTATTCGTTGACATGGTGCAACGGGTTGGGCACGAACCCTCCGGAGATCATTCCAAGCCCCTTGTCGATCCAGGTCCCGACGAACACCATGAGACAGGCGATCGTCAATACAGTGGGGTTTCTCCTGAACTGGGACGGAACCAGAAGGACGATCGCGCCGCCCATCAGGAACATGGAAGTCCACATGAATGGAACGAGCGCGCCTTTTCCATGAAGTCCGAAGAACAGGTATTTCATATGATCCATATGACTGGGAATCTGGCTGTAGAATACGACGAACACTTCGCACAGGAAGAAGAACACGTTGAGGCAAATCGCGTAGGCCACGATTTTCGCCAGAGATTGAATCTGCTCCCAGCCCGGATCGAACTTGCTGATCTTGCGGATCAACATGCAAAGCAGGATCAGAAAGGCGGGACCGGCGGCGAAAGCCGACGCCAGGAACCGGGGAGCCAAAATGGCTGTGAGCCAGAACCCCCTTCCGGGAAGGCCGCAGTACAGGAACGCCGTTACCGTGTGAATGCTGACCGCCCAGGGAATGGACAGATAGATGAGCGGTTTCAGCCACATGGGGTAATGAACGTTGTATCTTTCGGCTTCCAGAACTTTCCACCCGATGACGATGTTAAGAAAAAGGTAGCCGTTCAACACGATCATGTCCCAGAAAAGAATCGAGTTGGGCGTGGGATACAAAATCACGTTCAAGGCCCTGATGGGTTGGCCAAGGTCCACGATGATGAAAAGCAGGCACATGGTAACCGAGGACACCGCGAGGAACTCGCCCAATATGGTGATTCTTCCGAAAGCCTTGTAGTCATGCAAATAATAGGGCAGCACGAGCATGACGGCCGAGGCGGCGACTCCGACCAGGAACGTGAACTGGGCGATGTAGAACCCCCAGGAGACGTCCCGGCTCATGCCGGTTATGCCGAGGCCGTACTGAAACTGCCACAGGTAAAAGCCGAAGCCCACGCCGATCAAAGCGAGCAGGCCAAGCAGCCATCCGTAGTATCTCTTTGTTCCTATTAAAGCTTTTTCCAGCATAACCACCTCATACTATGTAATAGACAGCGGGGCTCGTCCCCAAATGAACATTGCGGCGAATGGTGTAATTTTCCGCGATCAGCTTCCTGACTTCCGATTCGGGATCGTAGAGGTCGCCGAAAGCCAGGATGCCGTTAGAGGCTTCAACGCATGCGGGCATTAGCCCCTCGGCGAGCCTCTCGTAGCAGAAATTGCACTTTTCGACGACACCTTTCATCCTTCTAGGAAATTTCAAGTTGACCTCTTCGATGAACGGTTGGGGGTCGCGGAAATTGAAACTCCTGGCGCCGAACGGACAGGCCGCCATGCAGAAGCGACATCCGATGCATCTGTGCATATCCATCATTACGATCCCGTCGCTCTCCCTTTTGAAGGTCGCCTTGGTGGGGCAAGCGCGAACGCACGGCGGATTTTCGCAGTGGTTGCAAAGCACCGGAAACGGCGTATGGTGGATTTTCTCCGAAACGAATTCGCTGTTGAGGTCGGGGAAGGCGTTGTGGAATTCCTCCGGCCAAATCCACTTGATTTCGTGCCTGGGAATCGGATGCTTGGGCACGTTGTGAACCTTGTGGCATGCTTCGAACAGCGGTTCCACGTCCTTTTCCGAATGAATCTTGCGCGTATCGACTACCATGGCCCATTGTTTGGCAACGAGAGCCTTTTCGCTCCTTTTCAATAAGGGCTGGGGCTCCGCCGGACCATGTCCTCCGCCGGCCGCGAACACGTCTATCACAGGCCGGGCGCCCACGCCTAGAGCCGCGACGCCGGCTATCTTGAGAAAGCTTCTTCTACTGCTCTTCATTCTCTGTCTCCTTGAGGGTTGTCAATATGGCAGTCCCAGCAGTAAGGGGACACCGAGGCGTAATCATGGCACCTGTCGCAGAACTCCGCTTTATTGGAGTGACAATCCAGACAAGTGTTGGAAAGGCTCATGTTAAACTCCACCCCTTTGGGGTTAACATAAACGCTTTTGGCCTCCCGCACCACGGTATCTCGCCAGACATCCAGCAGCTGCATGTGCTCTGTGGTCATATAGTCTTTATCGCGAACGCATTCCTTCGCCTCCTTCGCCTTTGGGGTAAGCACCACTTCGGGGGCGGGGGCGGATTTCACGACGTTGAACCAGAAAGGAAACGCGGCGACGACAACGAATACGATTATGCCGGCGGTAACCAACTTCTTGTTATAGATTCCTTTTTTATTCGGCATCTTATTCCTCCATCCCCAGCAGGGGCTCCCCGCGCAAATCGGTGGTTCTCTCCTTCTCGCCCGGCACGATCAAAGCGTTCGCGACGAGTTCGTGCAAACCGGCCACGCCGACTTCCGGATGGTAATAGTCCATCAGCGCCGGTAGCGCCGCGCGGTCGATGGCGCACACGCACGCGAGCGTATTCACGCCGTGCATTTCCTTCACGAACCCTACGGCGTTGGCCCTCGGCATACCGCCCATCATCCTCAACTCCATGTCCTCGCCGGCGTTCAAACCGGAGCCGCTTCCGCAGCAGAAGGTCTGCTCGCGAATGGTGTTGGCGGGCATCTCGTAGAAGTTGTTGCATACGTTTTTGATGACGTAGCGAG
Source organism: uncultured Desulfobacteraceae bacterium (assembly GCA_964575975.1). Classification (GTDB taxonomy): domain Bacteria; phylum Desulfobacterota; class Desulfobacteria; order Desulfobacterales; family SKZT01. The sequence continues at coordinate 33,142 of CAZNTU010000023.1, read as the reverse complement.
GTTCGTCCAGCATGCCCATGCCTCTCGACGGGTTGCAGGAGTCGTGGAACGTCACGGTAAGGTGGTCGTTTCTGCTCGGGTCGAGTTTTAGTTTGTTGTGATAGATCAGGTCCGCCGTGAATTCGGCGATGTGGACCATCTTGGTGCCCTTGGCGTTCGAAAAGCGCGTTCCCGTGATCGGCGACACAGGCTCCTCCAGGAAAGGAGCCGGCCCGTTCATGGTGTTCATGTATTGGTGAATCACCCTCCACATGTGCCCGCACTCGCCGCCCAGAATCCATTTGACGCCCAAGCGCTTCGCCTCGGCGTACATCTTGGCGTTCAACCGCTTCATGGTTTCGTGGGACGTGAAGAAACCGAAGTTGCCGCCCTCGGACGCGTAGGTGCTCCAAGTGATATCCAAGCCGAGATCCTGCAGATAATGGAACAGAAGCATGTACCCCATGCAGGTGTACGTACCCGGGTCCGCGAAGACGTCGCCGGACGGTGTGATGAAGAGAATCTCGGCGCCTTTCCGGTTGAAGGACGGGTTCACGCGAACGCCGGTGACCGCCTCGATGTCGTCGACGAAAAACTCGAGCATGTCCTTGAATGCGTGAGGCTGTATTCCGAGATGGTTTCCCATCTTGTAGCAATTGGAGACGGGGGTCGCGATCCAGTCGATGTTCAACCCCAAAAGATTCAAGATTTCGCGCCCGATGATCGTGATTTCCGCCGTGTCGATGCCGTAGGGGCAAAATACGGAACAACGCCTGCATTCGGAACACTGGAACAGGTAGTACCACCACTCCTTCAATACGTCCAAGGTCATCGGCCGCGCGCCCGCCAAACGTCCCAAAATCTTTCCGGCCTTGGTGAAGTCGTTTCTGTAAACGGAGCGAATCAGCTCCGCCCTTAAAACCGGCATGTTCTTAGGGTCGCCTGAGCCGATGAAAAAGTGGCATTTGTCCGCGCAGGCGCCGCAGCGTACGCAGATGTCCATGAACACCTTGAAGCTGCGGAACTTGTCAAGCCGCTCCCTGAGTCCCTCGAAGACGATCTCTTTCCAGTTTTCGGGCAGCTTCCAGTCGTCGTCGAGCGGGTTCCACTGCCGTGCGTTGGGAAATCCCAAGGTTTCCAGACTCTTGGGGTTGCCCGCGTAGCAGTACATGCCTTTCCGGATATTCACCGGCGTGTCCATCCACCCGGTCCCCTTGGGAGGATTGTGATCTACGTCGATTAATTCCTGAGGTTTCGGAAGTTCATCCGCCATTTATCTACTCCTTTTCTTGTTCCACTGGTTGTTCTTTCGGTTCCGGCATCTTCTCGACCGGCAGTCCGGCCTCGATCATCTTCTCCCTGAACTCGTCCTCGTAGGCCTGGTACGTATGGATTTTGACCGGATAGTTCCACGGATTTTCATGCCTGAACTCTCGGCTGTTTCCCTGAAGGTTTCTCGTCGGGCTGAAGAAAACACCGCCGAGATGCATCAGCTTGCTGAACGGGAAATACGCCAGCAACACGCTCACGAGAAACACGTGAACATAAAAGATGGTACCGACTCCTTCGGGAACGGCCGGGCTGAACGTCACGAGTCCCATGGTCAATTCCTTGGCGCCGACGATATCGACCTTCGCGATGTAGCGCATCAGAATTCCCGACCCCGCGATCGCGATGATCAGAAAAAGAGGGAAGAAATCGGACGACAGGGAGATGTATCTCATGTTGGGAATCCATACTCTGCGCAGGAACAGATAAATCGCCGCAGCCAGAAGGACGAACCCCGAAATGAATATTCCCGGCAGCCCCACCTGGAAAAAGCTGTCGAGTTTTTCGATCAACTGCACCGGCAAGGGAACCGGCTCGGTGAAGAACCGGAGATGGCGAACCACCACCGCGAAAAAAGCGTAATGGAACGCCAAGGCGAAAATCCACAGCCATTTTTCCCATTCGTAGGAGAACTTGTCCTTGTCCCTGACCTCGAACCTCGTGTTTCGGAAGAGCGAGCGGAAAAGGAGTACCTCCAATGCCATACGGCCGATTACGCCCGCCTTGTTGTTGGGGTTGTCGATTCGGTTCGGATTGACCATCGGCAAGGACACCTGCTGCCCTCCGGTGGTCGCGATGGGGAACGGCACCGGAGATTTGGCCCAGTCAATCAGCTTGTTGACAAACCCGATAATGAAGACCGCGACGGCAACATACGGAATCACGATTCCGAACAGCACCTCGAGGTGCAGTCCCGCGACGCCCACATAGGCTAACAGAATCAGAACAATGACCGCTATGAGGGAATAAATATAATTCGCATTCATCGACTATTACCTCACTTTTCGGCCCCCACGCCCTTCCTTCCGGATATTTTCCGCGAACCTCGAAACGAGCATGCGGCCTTGAGACGAATTTCCCGGGTGTTCTTCGTCGAAAGCCGCACATTCGATTTCAAGGGCCGCCGAAAAAAGTCCCGCCGGAATGCGAGAGGCCCAATAACATTGATTATTGTCCGCGCTCCGGATCGTCCGGAACCTCGGAAATCAAACCCGCCCGTCTAAACGCGCTATAATGACGGTTCCTAAACTCGTTTGCCTTGATTTCGTAAATCTTTTCCCGACACTTCATATATACGTCAAAAGCGATCAGAGCCAGCTTGTCGATCCTGCTCTCGAACGCTTCAAGTTCCCCGGTCAGATTCTGATCTCCGATTTCCTTGCCCAAGAGGCCGCGCAGGACCTTCTTCAGCATGAAAACGAAACCGACGGCTTCGGATGGCGTGAAATTTTGGATCGCCCTGATCCTGATCATCGGATCAAGGCAGGCGCCTGCGGCAACCGGATCGAGACCGCGCACCAGTTCGTCGAAAAGATCGCCGACCCCGTTTCGCACGGCCCGCCCGACCGGATTGGCGAACGGATCTTTCTGGCTCTTCAAAAACCTGGCGGTTTCGTCCGGATAGGTTTCGATCACCAGCTTGAACCATTCGTTCAGGACGTCGGGCCTCTTTGCACTTAATATTTTATCGAAAGCGGCGCTCAAGGATGGTCTTAAACTCCCGTAGTTTTTCCATTTCAATGCAAGCTCCCCTAATCGACCTTGGAAGGATCTTCGAACAGGAGCCAATATAATAAGGTCAAGTTTATAATCTAAGGGGCAACCTATAATCAAATTGGTTTTTCATGTCAACCAAAAAACAAAAAAAAGAATCGGGAACCTATCGGTTTCCGTACATCTTTTTCCAAGGGCTGCGCTTCATTTCGCGATAATCGGCGAGCGCCCGGTAAAAAGCTCCTGCGGCAAGCTCGGCGCAATGCCTGTGGTCGGGCGGAAGAGTCTCCAGATAGTTCTCTATGGACTCCGGACCGATCTTCCAAGCCTCTTCCAACGATTTTTCGCGGGCAAGCTCGACCACCGTGTTCGCGCAGGCGGTCGTGTTCAAACACCCATGCACGTCGAAAAGAATGTCGCAAATGCTTTCGTTCTCGACCGTCAAAAAAAACTCCACCGTATCTCCGCAATCCCCGGTTCGCTTTCCATAAGCGTCCGGATGCTCCAGCCTTCCGCGATAGCCGGTACGCAACGCCATTTCCAAAAACCTTTCGGAATGGCTGTTCCAGAAATCGAAAGCCGCCTGGCTCTCCGATTCGCCGTGTTCGTCTTTCTTGCCCCGTTTTTTTCCCTGTTCGTTCTCGCTCATTTTCTTTTCCATCTTTTTTGCAGGTCCCTAGCCCGATGTTTGTTTCAATGCAAAAAACCATGATCGGACTCCAACTGATGTCGATCATGATTTTTTTCGAATCGATTTCTATATTGGGTATTTATGGAAATTGCAATAATGTTCTTTTTCGGATCGAAAAAAAAAAGCTTGATTTTCAGATCCCGAAAAAAAGAAAATGGCCGGTCGGGGGGTTGGCCGACCAGCCATTAAGGAGAAAAACAGATGAAGAAAGGAGTAGGTTTGTCTTTAATCGTTTGCAACATGCTTGCCATACCTTGCCAAGTATTCAAAAAATATTTTAAAATCGTCAATGTCTTGTAATATCAATGATATACGGCCAAGCCCGCCGGAAGTTTACAAAATTTTCGGATACGGGCACAGGAATCGAAAAGGGTTGATTGTTCATAATTTTGAACCGCATGCGCCCCGAGTCGCGCGGAAAATCCTTCTGCCAAAGCGTACGACCAATTTCGCCAAGAGTTTAAAATTTTGAACCCGGTTTTCAAAGATTTGGATACGCTTCCTGTCCCACCGCATATACGCGACATTCGGCGGTTCACCCTTGTAAACCTGGCCGGAATACTGAACAATTCGAGAGGAAAGAAAAAGCATGGATGGCCGCGACCGAAACATAAAAATTTAGCTTTTGCGTCATGGCAAATCAGTCGGACCCCCGAAGAAATCGTACATCGGCGGACGAACCGATATTCCGCCAAGCGTCGAGGGGCGCGAGCAGGCCCTTGCCTGGAACCGATATTTCGAAGGTCGTCTTCCGAAACGCATTTTTTCGAGCGACTTGTTAGGAGCGCCGAAACCGCCCGGATAATCGCGTGCTTGAACAGCTTGAAAATCAGGGTAGCGGGTCGAATCGGTTGGCCAAAGATGCGGAATTATGATCGACAGGGAAGAACACCGATACGCAACCGATTCGACCCACCACCAAAATCAGGTCCATGAAGGAATTCCGAGAGATCGATCTCGGAAAGTGGGAGGGATGCGCTATGGAGACGATTCGCGAGGCGTTTCCGGAGCAATGGAAAGAAAGAGGCGCGAATATTGTTTGTCTCATAAACGGTATTTTGCCACTTCGAGCAAAGAGCGTACCCCCACAATTTGAATTGTGAATACAACCCGCTTTGTAAACTAGGCTTATCCTTTTGATTTTATTAGTTTTGCGGACATTTGTAGCTTTTTATTCGACAACTTTTTTTGTATTCGAGTCCGATTCGAACTATGAAGAAAAAAACTTGGATCTGTTTTGATATCAATTACTTGGACGATATACGATACAACTGGTATGAAAATTGCTCAATCTGGAATGCAAAGAGAAGCGCAAGAAAACAACGCGGACGGTTTTATAGGCGCATCCGCGAACGGAGATTCAGCCGAAGTCCGAAGACTTGAAAGAAGGCAACAAAAAGGATGGCGATATTCGGAGCCGGCTGATTTTTGATATGATAGGCGGGCGGTTTTCCTCTCGGCCGTCCGTCGCGGTGTCTTTGCTTTCTGCCTGTACCAACTCGCCTTCCTGTACTGGCAAATCAAGAAAGCGGCAGCCCCCGTTCACATGGACCGGGGCAAGATTTCAGGCCCGTTCCGCTTCCCCCGGTAAGACTGAAATCTCGCTGCTTTCTTGATTGCCGGCCTTCTCTCCGCCGGAGAGCTGCCAATCACGATAAAATCCTCTTGCATATCGTCAAAACATGATCGATGCCCTTTTTCTCGATATGGTAGTTCGTAACCGCTCTTAGTTTGTTAGCTCCCGTCGGAAGAACCCGAACGCCTTCCTTTTCGAGTTTTTCGCAAAGTCGAGAGGCCGTCGCGCCCTCCCTGTCGATTTCGAAATACACGATATTGGTTTTCACGGAATCCGGATCGATTTTCAGACCTTTGATTTCGGACAAGCCACAGGCGAGTTTTCGAGCGTTGGCATGGTCTTCGACCAAGCGATCCACCATTTCGGTCAAGGCGACGACTCCCGCCGCAGCCAGAACTCCCGCTTGGCGCATGCCTCCCCCCAAAACCTTTCTAACTCTCCTCGCCGTGGCAATGAACTCCTTTGTTCCGCAGACCACCGAACCGACCGGGGCGCCCAACCCCTTGCTCAGACAAATGGAGACGGAATCGGCCCTTTCCACGAGTTTCCAAGCCCTTACCCCCAGCGCTCGGGCCGCGTTGAACAATCGAGCGCCGTCCACGTGGATTTTTACGTCGTTCTTGCGTGCAAGGTCTCCGAGACGGTGCATGTACGCAGCCGGAATCGGACTTCCGTTGCACCTGTTGTGAGTGTTTTCCACGACAATAAGACGCGTGATCGGATAATGGATGTTGTCGGGACGTATCGCCTCTTCGACCGCCTTCAAATCGAGGGTTCCGTCCGGTTCGTTCGGCAATGTCCGGGAATGAATGCCTCCGATGGCCGCAGAACCGCCCTGCTCGTAATAAAAAATGTGGTTCTGGTTCCCCAGGATCATTTCGTCGCCCCTTCCGCAATGGGTCATCTGGCAAACCAAGTTCCCCATGGTGCCGCTGGCGACGAACAGGCCGGCTTCTTTCCCCAAACGCCCGGCCGCCATTTCCTCCAGCAGTTTGACAGTAGGATCCTCGCCGAACACGTCGTCGCCCACCTTGGCCTCCGCCATTGCTCTTCTCATGGCTGGGGTAGGTCTTGTAATCGTGTCGGACCTCAAATCCACCATTTCCATCCGCGCATCTCCGTATTTCGTTCGCTTTCCGCTCGGTCTTGAAAAAAGGAAGGGCCGGAGATTGCTCGATCCAATCCCCGGCCCCCGATTTATAACTAATACTGAAACATACCGAAACCCCGTTTGTTCAGGGTCGGCTTTCCGGGATTATTTTCCCTGGATTTCCTTGGCACCCGCAATAGCCAGTTCCACGGTGTTGGGATCGGCCAGTGTGGAGGTATCGCCAATGGAGGCGGGGTCGAAATCGCCGGCGGCGACCTTTTTCAGGATTCGCCTCATGATCTTGCCGGAACGGGTCTTGGGCAGAAAATCCGCCCATTGAATGATTTCGGGCGTCGCGATGGGTCCGATCTCTTTTCTGACGTGAGCAACCAGCTCTTTCTTGAGAGCATCGGTTTTTTCGACGCCGGTGTTCAGAGTCACGAACGCGTAGATGGACTGGCCCTTGATTGGGTGCGGATAGCCGACGACTGCGGACTCGGCCACGGAGGGATGGGAAACCAGTGCCGACTCGACCTCGGCGGTACCCATTCTGTGTCCGGATACGTTGATGACGTCGTCGACGCGGCCGGTGATCTTGTAGTAATTGTCCGCGTCCCTTTTGCAGCCGTCGCCGGTGCAGTAGGTTCCCGGGAACTGGATGAAATAGGTCTCGTAGAATCTCTGCGGGTTCTTGTAGACGCCGATCATCTGGCCGGGCCAGGATCTCTTCATGACCAAGTTGCCCTCGCAGACGCCCTCGAGTTCCTTTCCGTCGTCGTTGACGATCGCGGGCTCCACGCCGAAGAACGGCACGGTCGCCTGGGCGGGCTTGATATCGATGGCGCCGGGCAGCGGCGTGATCAGGATTCCGCCGGTCTCCGTCTGCCACCAAGTATCGACGATGGGGCATTCGCCTCTTCCGATCTTGTTGTAGTACCAGTTCCACGCCTCGGGGTTCAGAGGCTCGCCAACGGAACCCAGCAGCCTGATCGAGGAGATGTCGTGCTTTTCGACCCAGCTGTCGCCTTCTTTGGCCAGCGCCCTGATGGCGGTGGGGGCGGTGTAGAAAATGTTGACCTTGTGTTTTTCCACAGTCTGCCAGAAACGGCCGTAGTCCGGATAGCTCGGAACGCCCTCGAACATAATGGAGGTCGCGCCGTTGCACAAGGGACCGTAAACGATATAGGAATGTCCGGTTACCCAGCCGATGTCGGCGGTACACCAGTAGATGTCGCCGTCATGGTAATCGAACACCATCTTGTGGGTATAGGAAGTATAGACGAGATAGCCGCCGGTGCAGTGCATAACGCCCTTGGGCTTTCCGGTGGAGCCGGAGGTGTACAGGATGAACAGCGGATCGGTCGCGTCCATCTGTTCGGGCTCGCAATTGGCGTCCACCTTGGCGACTTCGTCGTGGTACCATTTGTCCATGCCGTCGAACCAATCCACTTTAACCTTGCCGCCGACCCTGTCGACAACGATGTGGGTCTTGATGCTGGGGCAATTTTTGACCGCCGTGTCGGCGTTGGCCTTCTGCGGAATGGCCTTGGCACCGCGGAAGGTTCCGTCGCAGGATACGACCAGCTTGCTTTCGCAGTCCTGGATTCTGCTGGCCAGAGCGTCCGCGGAGAATCCGCCGAAAACGACCGCGTGAACCGCGCCGATTCTGGAACAGGCCAGGATGCCGATGGCCAATTCGGGAATCATGGGCAGGTAGAAGGTAACTACGTCGCCTTTTTTGATGCCGTTGTTTTTCAGGACGTTTGCGAACTTGCAAACTTCCTGGTGAAGCTGCTTGTAGGTGAATTTCTTGGTCTCGCTGGGATCGTTGCCCTCCCAAATAATGGCGACTTGGTCCCCCCTCTTCTCGAGGTGTCTGTCGAGGCAGTTGTAGGAGATGTTGAGCTTTCCTCCGGTGAACCATCTTACGTACAGATCTTCGGCGGTTTTTCCATAATTGAAGTCCGCCACCTTGTCCCATTTCTTGAACCAAGTAACCTGCTCTTCGGCCACCTTGCCCCAGAAACCGTTCGGGTCGTCGATCGATTCCTGCCACATCTTTTTGTACTCGTCGTAGCTTTTGATGTAAGCTTTTTCTCTGAAATTTTCGGGTACGGGGTACTTTTCCTTCAAAGTAACTTCTGTCATGTAAAACCTCCGATTGATTGTTTGGATTGATTGTTAAAGCATCCATTGGCCAACAAAACGACATCCCTCGATATCTTCGACAGGATCGGCGGCCTAGCGGGTTCGGCCGCGAGTCGTCGAACGATTCTCGAGACTGATGACCCTGTAAAGAATGCTTTTATATCGGTAAAGGCTTAAACGTGCAATAAAAATCTGAATAAATTTCATAAAAATAATGGGGCGCCAAGATTCATTTTGAATCGCATCCTCTTTTTGGCGTTGACAAAGACGTTTCCGTACTGGAAAAATTAGGTTCAAAACAGAACAGGCGAACGGATTTTGCGCGCGCGTACGCGAATCTATAAACCATTTTTAATTGAAGGTCCATAAACAAGGAGGAATAATGAGCGGCGAAAACGATAAAAAAATCATCGCGGGGATGTCCCGCCGGCAATTCATGGCGGCGGCCTCCGGCGCGGCTGCCTTTTTGGCCTTCGGCGGATTTTCCTGTCTTCCGAAAGACGAAAAATTCCAGCTGCCCCAGCTCCCGTATCCAGAAAACGCCCTGGAACCGGTGATCTCGGCCAGTACCGTGAACTTCCATTACGGAAAACACCATAGCGGATACGTCGATAAGCTCAACACTCTCGTCGCGAGAACCCCCTACGCGAAAATGCCCCTGGAAAAGATAATCGCCGAGACTGCGGGCGCCCCTGAAAAGTCCGCCATATTCAACAACGCCGCCCAAACCTGGAACCACACTTTTTATTGGAACTGCTTGAAACCGGAAGGAGGCGGAGAACCGCCCGCCGATCTTTTGGCGACGATCAAAAGTTCGTTCGGCAGCCTGGAAAACTGCAAGAAGGCGTTGGCGAACGCGGCGGGCGAACAGTTCGGAAGCGGATGGGCCTGGCTGGTCTACGACGGCGAAAAACTGGGCGCGATCAAGACTTCGAACGCCGACAATCCCATCGCGCAAGGACTGCGCCCCATCCTCACCATCGACGTCTGGGAACACGCCTACTACCTGGACTACCAGAACCGGCGAGGAGACTACGTCGCGGCCGTCGTCGACAACTTGATCGACTGGAATTTCGCCGCCATGAACCTGGGCGTAGAAACCAAAACCGACTCCGGAGCCGAAGCCGGAACGAAAAAAAACTGATACGAAGCTCCGAAGCATTGCCAAACCAGGGGCTGGGCCGGCACTTTGGTCCCCGGCGGACAAAAGACAAAACGCGAACGCAGATATCGAACGGAATCCCCGAAGTTTTTCGACCCGTGCGAACGGAGGCAAAAAACCTCGCTTGGCCGGTCGCGCCGCCGTGGAAGGCGGACCTTTTTTACAAGATCGTGAGTGCGGTATTCGCCGTACCCGGCGTCATGAACTACCAGCCCGAAATGCTCCGGGAAAAAAACCGGGTGCGTTTGAAAATAAAAGTGTCCACCTAAGCCGAAAACGTCGCTATTATTTCGGACATGGTGCGTGAAGCCCTGCTGGCGATTCCGGAAATCCGGGAAGCGGCGGCAGGCGAATCGCTCGTCGACTACGAAATCGAATTCGGAAAGCCCGGCCCTCCCTCGACGGGGGCGGCGAAACGACAAATCGTCCACTCAGGAGAAACGGAAAAATGATCGACTCCATCGTAAAAACCGCTTGCGAGCTGTTGGACAAGGGAGAAAAATTCGTAATCGCATCAATCGTCAGCCAGCAAGGCTCGACTCCCAGGACTGCCGGAACCAGGATGGTGGCGACGGCCGACGGCAGCATCGTCGGCACGATCGGCGGCGGCATTCTGGAGGCCAAGGTGATTGAAAAGGCCGTCGAAATCATGTCCAATACCGGTCCCTCGTCTTTCGTGCCGTTCGACCTTTCCTACGGGGACACGGCATCCATGGACATGATCTGCGGCGGACAAGCCACGATATTCGTCGATTTGATCGTCCCTTCCTACGAAAACGCCGGCGTGTTCGAAAGATGGAGGCAAGCGCTGGAAAAAAGGGAGAGAAGCTTTCTAATAACCACAGTTTCCGGGTCGGAAAAGCGAATCGACTCCGTCACCCACTGCGTAATCGATCCGGGGGGAAACGTCTTCGGTCCGTTCCCGTTGTCGTCCGACGCGCTGGATCGAATAAAGTCCGAAGCCGGGAAGTCCAAGTTCATGCAAGTCTTGAGCTTCGAGGGCGCCATTGCGATAGTGGAACCTGCCGCAAGGCCGAAAAACGCTTTTTTCTTCGGCGCTGGACACGTGGCCCAGCCCACCGTGCATATAGCATCTCTCGTGGGATTCCGCACCTGCGTGCTGGACGACCGAGCCGAATTCGCCAACCGGCGACGTTTCCCCGAGGCGGACGAAATCCACATCCTGGAAAGTTTCGAAACCGCGCTCGATCCCGTTTCCGTCGGTCCGGAGTCCTTCGTCGTCATTTTCACCCGAGGCCATCTCCACGACAGGACAGTTTTAGCCCAAGCACTGAAAACCGACGCCGTTTACATCGGCATGATCGGAAGCGAAAAAAAGAGGGACGTCATTTGCAAGGCTCTTCTGAACTCCGGCTTCGCGCAAAAGGACATCGACCGGGTCCATTCCCCGATAGGCCTCGCCATCGGCGCTCAGACCCCCGAGGAAATCGCCGTCAGCATCGTGGCCGAAATGATTCAAGTTCGGGCGACGATCGCCAAATGAGTTAGAAACCGAGGCGAAGCCCAAATCAAATCCTCTCCGGATGTTTGTCCCGTTCAAAAAAACGGGCCAGCTCGTCCGGAAAACCAACGGACCGGATCGTTTCCGGCACCTTCCTTCCCGGCGGCACGATTCTTAATTCCATCGCGTGAAGCCCCATTCGGTCGAATCCACTGTTCTCCTTCAAAAATTTCAGAGATCTCGGCGAACCGTACCGAGGATCTCCGACCACCGGGTGCCCCGCCAGTTTCGCGTGGCGGCGTATCTGGTGTATCCTTCCCGTGAAAGGCTTGCAGGCAACCAAGACGTAGTGTGCGCTTTGGTCCAGAACCCTGAAGCCGGTGCGGCAGGGGAGCAGTTTTCCGGTTCCTTGCGGGGATTGTCGTCCGCCAGGTTTGTTCGCCAATGGCCAGGTCCATTCGCCCTCCTTTTTGCCGTCCGCGAATTCGCCGTGCAGAATCGCCTGATAGGTCTTGTTGATCGCGCGGTTTTCGAACTGTTCGGAGATGAATTTGAAAGCGTCGGGGTTTGTAGCCAAAACGATCAAACCGCTTGTTTCGAGATCGATTCGGTGGACAGGGTTTAGACCGTAATCCGGTCGGTAGGCGGTTTTTTCGGCAAGGTCGGGCCGGGATTTCAAGAACGCGTCGACCGTCGAGCGGAGGTCCTTTCCAGGTTCGTTGTGGATCGACATTTTCGCGGGCTTGTCGATCGCCAGCCATCCGTGCTCCAGGCGAACGATAAAAATTACGGAACCGTCGGCTTCGAGCGAAATCGGTGTTTGTGCTTTTTGCGTGTTGCTCATGTTGTTTTGCATTTGGTCTTCTTTGGAAAAAGGTTTAATTTTTCGCGATTTTATCATATTCGAATCGTTCGGGGAAATTGCCGGACGGAAAAGCTCGAATTTATACGGAGGCGAATTTGGAAAACGAATTGTCGAAAATGTTGAACCGGCCGATTTCGATCGGCGGAAGGACCATTTCAAACAGGCTTGCTTTGGCGCCCATGACCATGCTGGGAAACGTGGCGTTTCGGGAGTTGCTGTCCCGTTTCGGAGGGTACGGGCTGCTGTTTTCGGAAATGTTGAACGCCAAGCGCGTGCCTACCGAGAAAGCGTCGGCTTCGGGATATTTCCGGTGGAGGGAAGAGGAACGCGGGCACTTGGTTTTCCAAATCTACGGCGCGGAGCCGGAAATAATGGCGGAGGCCGCCAGGCGAATCGAAAGCGAGGGGGTCTTCGGGGTCGACATCAATTTCGGGTGCTCCGTCAAACCTATTTGCATCCAGAATTGCGGGGCCGCCGCCCTGAAGGACCCCTGCCACGCCGAAAAGATCGTTTCCGCGCTCCGCCGCGCCGTCTCCATCCCTTTGTTCGTGAAATTCCGAACCGGATGGAAAGACGACCCCGCGATCCCGGTGGATCTGGCGAAACGGTTCGAGAACGCCGGTGCCGACGCTCTCACGTTCCATCCTCGCGTTTCTCCCGACCGAAGGTCCAGGCCCCCCAAATGGGAATACATCGGATTGGTCAAACAGGCCGTGTCCGTCCCGGTTTTCGGGAACGGCAACGTGTTCGACGCGGACGACTGCCTGAACATGCTGAAAAAGACCGGCTGCGACGGCGTCGCCTTGGGACGTATCGCCGTTTCCAAGCCGTGGTCCTTCGCCGAGTTTTCCAATTCCTTCGCCCCCGGCGACGACATCTACAAGAAAACGGCGCTCCAATACGTCGATATCCTGGAAAAATATTTCGACCCCCGCATGGGCGAAAGACGGTTCAAAAAGTTCGCCCTCTACTTTTGCGCCAATTTTCGCTACGGGCACACCTTCTACAATAAATTGAAAAACGCGGGAAGCATGAACCAACTCAGGATCGTCGTCGAGGATTTTTTGGCCGACATGCCGGACCTTTATTCCAGGCCCAATATGAATTTTTTCATCTGACAAATTCTAAAATATCGAAAGTTCGGGAGGTTATTTGACGACGGAATAAAAAGCGAGTTTTTGCCGATCAATCCCGAATTGGCAGAGATTGTGCTCTTCTGCGCGCTGACGTCTTCGCGCACGAGCGAAGTCTCGCGGGGATGCCCTTACTGACATTTATTTTTAAACTGAATCTCATTTAGTTTATTGTTGACGAAAAGCGACGCTTGGATTAATAAAATTCTAATATTTACGCGTATTTTCGACTTTTTTCATCGATTCGGCGGACTGCCGAGGGGAAAGGCGGCAGGCGAACCCGTTAGAGGAATTGATTCGGAAATCGATATGCAACATCTCATCAAATCATCACAGCCAATTTCATACAGGAGGTGCGAATGGAACAGGCGGAAAACAAGGAATTCTATGAAAGGCTGAAGCTTCATGGGATTTCGAGAAGAGATTTCATGAAATACTGTACGTTTTTGACGGCGACCATGGGGCTGTCGTCCTCCTTCGTTCCCGAGGTCGCGAACGTTTTCGCGGCCCCCAAGCAAAGACCGCCGGTGGTCTGGCTTCATTTCGGGGAATGCACGGGATGTTCGGAAGCCTTGCTGCGGTCCGTGTATCCCTATCCCGACAGCCTGATACTCGACATCCTTTCGGTGGAGTATCACGAGACCATCATGGCGGCGGCGGGCCAGCAGGCGGAGGAGAATCTCCAAGAAGCGATCGGGAAATACAAGGGAAAATTCATATGCGTTGTGGAAGGGGCGATCGCCACGAAATACGACGGCGCGTACGGCAAAATCGGCGGAAGGACATTTCTGGAAATCGCCAAGGATGTCTGTCCCAAAGCTGCGGCGGTGATTTGCATCGGGGCCTGCTCCTGCTTCGGGGGCATCCAGGCCGCGGCGCCCAACCCCGGCGGATACAAGGGGGTGGGGGAAGCCTTGAACATGAAAACGGTCAATATTCCGGGATGCCCCCCCAACCCCGTCAATTTCGTCGGGACCGTAGTCAACTATCTCCTTTTGGGCAAGCTCCCGGCGCTGGACCAACTCGGACGCCCGGTGTTCGGGTACGGCAAGACAATCCACGACCAATGCCCGAGGCGGAGCCATTTCGAGATGGGGGAATTCGTCGAGGAGTTCGGCTCGGAAGAGGCCGCGATGGGCTACTGTTTGTACAAGATGGGATGCAAGGGCCCCGACACGTACAACAATTGCCCCATCGCCGAATTCAACGACGGCACAAACTGGCCCATAGGCGCAGGCCACCCCTGCATCGGGTGCAGCGAACCGGATTTCTGGGACAAAATGACGCCGTTCTTCGAGGAAATGTAGCCTACGAGAGATTTGGAACTGAAAAATCGAGTTTCCGATTCGCGATTCGAAATCGCACACGAAGGAGATATAAACCATGGGCAATAGAATAACGATCGACCCGATCACCAGGATCGAGGGTCATCTGAGAATCGAAGTCGAGGTCGAGGGCGGCAAGGTGAAGAACGCGTGGAGTTCCGCCCAGATGTTCAGAGGAATCGAAATCATCCTGCAGGGCAGGGACCCGAGGGACGCGCCTCTTTTCACGCAAAGGTCATGCGGCGTTTGCACGTACGTGCATTACCTGGCGTCGGTAAGGGCGGTGGAAGCGGCCATCGGCGTTCAGATTCCGCCCAACGCGAGGATCATCAGAAACCTGTTGCACGGCGCTCAGTTCCAGCACGACCACATTATCCACTTCTATCATCTTCACGCGCTTGACTGGGTGGATGTTGTCAGCGCGCTGAAGGCCGACCCCAAGAAGACCGAGGCGTTGGCGGACCAGGTGAGCGACGCTCCCTGGGGCGGCGTCAACTATTACAAAAGCGTGCAGCAAAGACTCCAATCTTTCGTGGACAGCGGGCAGCTTGGTCCCCTCAATAACGGCTATTGGGGGCACCCGGCCTACATGCTGACTCCAGAGGCCAACCTCATGGCCGCCTCCCACTATTTAGAGGCCCTTCGCCTTCAGGCGAGGTCGGCCAGGATGCATGCCGTCTTCGGGGCCAAGAACCCCCACCTGCAAACCCTCGTGGCTGGCGGAGTCACGTCCGTAAAGGACCTCGCGCCCGACCGGATCGCCCTCTTCCTCCAGCTGTGGAGGGAGACCCAGGAATTCGTGGAAAAAGTCTACATTCCCGATCTTCTTGCGGTCGCGTCCTTCTACAAGGATTGGGGGACGATCGGCGGCACGACCAATTTCCTTGCCTGGGGAGATCTTCCCCAGGGAGACAAGGAACCCGAGGACAACTATCTGCCAAGGGGCGTCATTATGAACCGCGACCTGAAAGGCATGAAAATGGCCGAGCAGGAAAAGGTCACCGAGGACGTGGTTCGGGCATGGTACGAAGACGGCGAGGCGAAGCATCCATACGAGGGAGAAACCAAGCCCCGGCACGGGGACTACAAGCCGGACAAGGGGAAATACTCCTGGTTCAAGGCACCCAGGTACGAGGGCGAGCCTTGCGAGGTCGGGCCTCTGGCGAGAGCGCTGGTGGCGTACGCGGCAGGCCACAAGGAATTCAAGGAGGTCGTGGACGGCGTTCTCTCGAAACTGGACGTGCCGGTCGAGGCTTTGTTCTCGACTCTTGGAAGGACCGCCGCCAGGGGCATCGAAACCCTCGTCATCGGCAAGCAAATGGAAGGCTGGATCATGGAGCTGGTCGGAAACATCTCCAAGGGCGACACCAAAACCTACCAGTCCTGGGAAATGCCGGACAAGGGCATGGGCTGCGGCTTGAACGACGTGGCCAGAGGAGCTTTGGGCCACTGGATCGAGATCGAGGGGGGCAAGATCAAGAGGTACCAGTACGTGGTGCCCTCCACGTGGAACCTGGGGCCGAGGGACGAGAAGGGAAAATTAGGCCCAGTGGAGGAGGCTCTGATCGGCACGCCCGTCGCCGATCCGAAACGTCCTTTGGAAATCCTCAGGACGGTCCATTCCTTCGACCCGTGCATCGCATGCGGCGTGCATGTCATAGACCCCGATTCCAACGAGGTGTATAAAATCAGAGCCTTGTAATATCTCTTTTCGATCGGTTGGTGAAAAGCAAGAGGCCGGGTTCTTCGCAAACCCGGCTTCTTTTCGAGCCTCTATTCTTTCCGCATGTCGCGACGACGGTCGAAAATCTCCGCTATGGTGCGGGTGAGTTCGTTCAATTCGAAAGGCTTGCTGATGTATCCGGCGATCCTGTCACGCAATTCCTCGGATATTCCATCGGGACCTCGCTGGTCGTAACCGGAAAGGAAAACGATGGCGGCGAGAGGATCGATTTCCAGCAGGATTTCCGCCGTGGTCACCCCGTCCATTCCCTCCATGTTTCGATCCAGAAGCACGAGATCCGGTTCGACTTCGTTGTAAATCTCGGTGGCCTCGTTTCCGGAAAGCGCGGAAAAGGTCGTGTAGCCCACGAGCTTCAAGAGCTTGTTGGTGACCAAATTGAATCCTTCGTCGTCGTCCACTATCAGAATCTTCTGGTCTTTTCCCTTTAGAGGGCTCGAAACCATCGTTTCTTTTTCGTTCGCGTCTTCTTTTTTCGGTATCGGAAACGAAATTTTGAAAGTGGTTCCCAAGCCCGGCCGGGAATAAATCCGGATGTCGCCCCCGTGTTCCTTGACAATTCCATACGCCGTGGAAAGTCCCAGGCCGGTGCCTCTTTCCTTTTCCTTGCTCGTGAAAAACGGCGTGAAAATTTTCTCGCAAGTATCTTCGTCCATGCCGACGCCGGTGTCGGAAATGACCACAACGGTTGCCTCGTTTTCCTGCCTGGCCGATATCTCCAGATAACCGCCGTCCGGCATGGCGTCTCTGGCGTTGGTGCACATGTTCATGAATACCTGGTAGAGCATCGACGAGTTTCCTTTGACAAGGAGTGTTTCGGGCCAGTCTTTTCGAATCCTGATTTTTTTATCGAAAGAATTGGCGACTATCTTATATGTCTCGTCAAGGGTTTCCGAGAGATTGTAGACTTTTTGTTCGTATTTTTCTCCCTTCCGCGAAAAACGCAGCAGGCTTCCGACGAGTTCGGACCCCTCGAACCCCAGTTTTTTGATGCCGTTGGCCAAAGCGGTTATTTCGGGATCGTAATGTTCTTTCATTAAAATCAGCTGGCAGTTGGCGATGATTCCGGCGAGTATGTTTCTGAAATTGTGGGCCATTCCCGAAGACAGCTCTCCCATGCATTCCATCCGCTGGGAGCGTACGAGCTGTTTGCGAAGCTCTTCTTTTTCGAGGCTGGTTCTCTCTTGCTCGAACGCCTTGGCGAAAGCTTCCGTCGTCGATCGCAACATTTGGACTTCCACATCCCGCCACTTGCTGCCGTAGGCGCAATTGCACAGCAGAAAAAAACCTTCGAGATCCTCCCTCGCGATAACGGGAATAGCGAGAACGGATTCGACGAGACGATTTCGAAAAAAGCGTCTTTCGTTGTCGGGAAGCTCTTCAGCGGCGCTGTTGACAAGTTCCCCCTTTGAGAGCAATCCTTTCCATCTTTTCAGGCTTCCATCGTCATGGAACCTGTCGAGGAAGGAATTGCCGCGTTCCAAGCCGGGGTCTACCGACTTTCTCCACGCAAACGCCGGACGGAATGCCGCGGAATTTTCATTTTGCGGCGCGAATTCGTACCAGATAGCCAATCCCGAGCTGTAGGCCTTTCCGATTATGCTCAGGATTTCGACAATCCGCTCCCTGAAATTTTTTTCGCGAATCAACAGGGATGCCGCTTGGGCGGAGGCCCGGACGCATCCGGTCAGACGACTGAGTTCCGTAACGTCGTTGTAGCAGAGCAAAGCCGTGGAAACTCCGCCGTTCGAGATTTCCAAAGGTACGCCGGAAACGGTGAAATGCCGGGCCGAACCGTTGGCGTCCTTATGGACTGCCTGGAAAGACAGCTTTTTCCCGTCCTGGAAAATGTCGTCGAAGCTTCCATTGCAGATATCGCAGGAATTGTCGCGGCAGTCGAACAGTTCGTAGCATTTTTCGCCGATTATCGAAGTCAAGGGCAGTCCGAAAAAATCCGCGAAAAAACGATTTGCGTAGCGGATAGAACGGTCGCGGTCCAATACCATAACTCCGTCGCTGAGATGGGCCATAATGTCCGAATAATAGTCCCTCTGCTTCAAAATGCTTTTGTGGAGCATGGCGTCGCGGATGTAAAGCGAGGCCATTTGGACAATGGTAGTCAAAAGTTCCGTATCGTGTTCGTCGAAGGCTTCCGTTCTCAAGCCGTAGATTTCAACGAACCCGATTTTCCGTCCTTCGATTTCGATGGAGGCGCGCGCGACCGATTTGGGTTCGAACTTTGTGCCCTCGAGAAGTTTTTGGCATGCGTAGCTTTCGCGTTCATCCCTTGGCGAGAACCCGGCCGAGGATGATCCGAACGAATGCTTGGGCGACCGATCGGCGTCGAATTCGATTTTTTCCCCTTTTACATCCGGAAAATCGACGCCGCTCGCATAATATATTTCGAATCCGTTCTTTTTCACCGGGTCTTCACCGGCCTCGGCGGTCGTAATCGCAACGACTCCCGCGTCTCCGTCAAGCGCGCCGATGACGTTTGTCAAAAGGGACTCGAACAAAATTTTTTCCGACAAACTGGTATTGAAGAAGCCGGTTGCTTGATTGACGACTTCGAGTTGGCGAATTTTGCGTTCCAGTTTCTTTTGCGTTTCGACCATGTTCGTCAGGTCGTCGATCAATGCCATCCCGGCCCCGAAACGAAAATCCGCATCGTCGAAAAAGCGCACTATGGTCAATCGGAGGTTTTTTCCGTCCACTTCGACATTGAACACTTGGCCGTTCTCCGAATTTTTCGCCGGCGATTCGAACGCCGCCTTGATCGTTTTGTCCGTTTCGGCCCCGAAACAGTATTCCAGCGTTTTGCACATCAATTGTAGCGCGCTTTTTCCCGCGATTGCGCTGGCAGCATCGTTGACCTGGAGAATCCGCCTGTCCTCGTCGAAAAGGATTACCCCCTCCTTGAGGTTCCGCAATATCATGTTTATGTCGGAGCGGTACTTCAGGAGTTCCTGGACGACCTTTCGTTTTTTTAGCGAGCCGCAGGGGAACGAAAGCTTTCCGTTGCCGATTTGGCGCGATTCCATGAGGCGCAGAAAATTTTCAAGCTGGGCTTTCAAGGTGGCGGCGTTGGTCTTGCATATCAAGAAGTGGGCGCCTACGGATTCGATATCGAAATATTCGGGAATAACGGATGAAACCGCCACGACCATCGTTTGAGAAAATTCCCGGTTTTCTCTGACGAATCGAATCAACTGCTCGCCGGAAATCTTGGATATGATCAGCTCGATGAACAACAAATCCGGGGGGTCGCGAAGAAGTTCGTCCAGTCCGCGCCTGCCGTCAATGCAAAACCGCACCTCGCGCGCGATCTTTTCGTCTACGAGTTCTCGGACGATTAGGGCGAACTCGGGATCATGGTCTATTATCAGAACATTTAGAGGCTTCATGCGATCCGACTTTCGGAGGAACGGCAGTTCGCTCCTTTAAGTATTTGGATGAAGAAACTTCGAAACGAAAAATCTATCCGATAGACTTAGAATACGCGAACTTTTTGAGAATTCTTGATGTCGGCTGCGATAGCTGGAATCCGATTGCAAAACGGTTTCCGACCTTCGACGAGTCAATATGGAGTATACCGTTCATTTTTGCAAGGATTTTTTGGACGACGGCGAGACCGATTCCCGGATGTTTTTTTTTCGTAGTGAACATCGGGATGCAAACTTTCGGAAGTATCGTTTCCGGGATTGCCGGTCCGTTGTCGCAAACGCCTACCCAAAGACGACCGTCGCTGGACTCCACATATACTCGGATTTTCGGCTCTTCGACGCCCGCAGCGGATTCCAGCGCGTTCGAAAGCAGATGGTCCAACGCGATTCTGGAGGCGTTTCTGTCCGCTCGTATCCAGAAGGGCTCGGACGGTTGCGTCGTTTCCAGTCCGATGCCGCGCCTGTTCGCCTTTTCAGCGGCGGTGGTCGCAAAATCGCCCCATAAGGGGGCGAAAGGAATGTCCTCGATATTTTCCACGACGGTTTTGGAATATGTTTTCAGCGCCCGCATGACCATCGTCTGCCGTTCGGTCTGCTCCAAAGCTCCCCGAAGCATCTTCAACTTGTGATCGTCTGCCAAAAGATCGTAATTTCTGACAAGCACTTCGAGCGCCATTTTGATGGAGTTTATGGAATTGCCCATTTCGTGGCGCACGGTCGCCAATACTTGATCGACAATTTCCAGATACTCCAGGTCGACATTGGAATCAAACTGTCTTGTCGTGTCGTCGGTCGCCATACAGTCTCCAAAATTGCTGCTCCGTCGGTTGTTTTTCGGGATCGCCTCCGATCGGAAAGGAAATCGGGGGCGTTTTTTCCAGAGCTGACAACAGGGCAGCTTCGAAAAAATATCCGAATCGATTGGCAAGCGGTTTCGAGATGACCGCAGTGCCGAATTGTTTCCTCAAAAACAAATACCGGGAGGACAAGTGAAGGCAGTCGAGTTCTCGCTCGTAATGAAGCGAGATCGGATTGTCGCAACGGAAAACGAAAAGGGTGCGCGGTCTTTTCGAGCTGAAGAAAAGGGAGCTGTAGGATCCCGCGATCAATTTCGTCGCTTGCGCAATATCCTCGACAAGTTCGCGGTCGGGCCTCGCCAAATCCAAATCGTTCATGAGGGTAAATATCGCCTCGCTGTCAACCGATCCTATGCGTTCCGAAAGCGCCTTGAAAGCCTTTCGCCGGTACATGAAAATTTCGTCGTCGTTGGCGACCGTTCCGTTGTGAACCCCCACGGTATCGCCCACGACGATGGGATGATTGTTGTTGTTGTCGAAAACGCTTCCCTTCGTGGGCTTTCGCGTATGTCCAAGCAATATGGTCGTTCCCGTCGTAACGGATTCTTCCATGAAATTCTTGAAAAGGGATGTTTCGACGAATTCGCTCGCCGTTAACGGAAGCTTTTCCACGCGGCAGGAGCCGTTGGATTGCAACGCCGCGACGCCCGTGGCCTCCTTGCCTCGGACCTCGTTTGCGAGCAGATTGGCTCGGAAAGTCAGTTTGATTCGGTTCAAACCTTCTTTGCCGGGAGGAGTTCCGATCAATATTCCAGACAGGCCGCACATTATTTCAGAAAGACCATCCTCCCCAGTTCCCGGTGCCAGACAGGCTCCCGGAATTTCAAGACGTCCAATCTGGATTCCAGCGATTTCGCCGGCATCCCCGCCTTTATCGCCGCCAGCTTGATCCATTGGGCGTAGCTTTCCTGTTTTTCCACCAATCCCAGTTCGATAATTTTTACAAGCTTCAAATCGTCCATTCCCGGTCGGCGAATCGGTTCGACGATGGATCGGAGTTGGGTGTCGATGGCCTTCCAATCGTCGCAGTCGCCCGACTCGATTCTTCTCAGCGAAATGGGACGCTCCGCCAAAGCATGAAGTATCAATTCTCCCGGAGTGTCCAGGATGATAAAGACGCTTTTCAGAAACATGAGCAGATCCCTGGCGTTTTCGCGATACTCTTCCAGAACGTCCATTGTGATTTTCGAGGTGTCGCTTGCGGCCAACTCCCCGTCGTTGTTGCTGATGAGATCCATAAGGCGCTGCTTTCTCCGCCAGTTTTGAATCTTTCCGACATGAAGAAGCCCGAACTTGCTGATCTCCACCGCTTTCAGCAGCATCGCGAGCATGAGGAATGTCTTGGCTACGATACTCACCGCGCTCAAATCCCCGTCCGGATACCGCAATTCGATATGGAAGGGATAGATATCCTTGTTCTCGTCGAACCCGACATGCTCCAAGTTGAAACAGTTCTGATGCTCCGGAACGACCATGCTGTTCTTCAGCTCTTTTTGAATCTCGAACATTTTCATGTTCACGGGGGACAATCTCATGAATTCCGCATGCGCGTTGTTTTGCCTCCTGCGGCAAAGTCCGTCGGGCCGGCATCCTCCGCTCGCGAGAAATTTCAATCCCGGAGCGTACTTTCTGTGGATGTTCCAAAGATTCGCAAGAACGATGTCCGGGATGCTTTCCGACAGCCCGATGCCGATCAGGTGAAAATGCAACCCGCACGTGTATTTCATCCGAATTTTATTCTCCAGCAATCCGGACAGGATTCGGTCGTACTGGGTTAGGAGGGCCTCCCAATGGGGATGGCGGCCGATGATCTGAATTTCGATGCCGCAATGTTCCTTGACGACATCGTAGACGCCAAGCTCTCCCAGCCTGTTCATGTCTTTGGAGGGCTTGACGGTTTTTTCGATCAACGGCTGAAAGTCTTCCCGGCGAACGCCTTTAGGTATGGCGAATTCCAATTCCGTGCCGATTTTGACGGTTCGGTATAGAAGATCCTGGTAATACCCCGCCTGGGCAAGACTTAAACTATCGTCTCTCCTGAAAAAGACAGGGGAATCGTGCATACGAGACTTGCATCCAGACTCTTGCATGACAATCCCCCTTTTCTCTTCCTTTTACGAAACCAGTTTTTATCAATCTTCGAAAGTGAAGGTGATCGTGCTTCCCCTGACTTCCGGCCTCGGCTGAATCTGCCGATGGGCGTGCTTTCCGGCGCGCAGCAATGCGGCTTCCGCCACGTTCATGATCGGACATGTGAAAGGGATATCGACGCCGGTCTTAACGATCTTTTGGGTCAGGTTCCACCCCTGGCACTTGTCAACCGTCAGAAACAGCTGGTTGCCGTTGCCCTTGACCTCGAAAGATTCGATGAATCCGATTTCATCCGCGTAAATCCGTCCGACCTCCGTAAGAATATCCTTTGGATCCTCGCCGGAAATTTCCAATCCCATCTCTTTTTCCATGATTTTCAAGATTTCCTTGCCGACTTCGTTCATGGTGGCGTAAGCCGTTTCTCCGAACAGGTCGTAGAGCGATTTGGCAAGTCCCGCAATCATAATCGTCATGATCCTGAAAAGGTTTTTCTTTTTTTGTTCGTCCGTCGCCATCTTTTCCTCCTTGTCGATTTTTTCGAATTGTGGTGTCGATTGGAATGCGTGTCGTTACTTCATTGCTGCCGCGAACTTCGGCAGGAACTTGTTCGTCACCAGCCTGACGTTTCCAAGAGTGGAATCCCTTCCCACGATCACTCCCAGGTAATATTGCGGGCTGACGAACTTCGTGACTATCCACGCGCCTTCGCTTTGAACAAGGTTTTCCTCCACCTTTCCCAGGTTCTCGATCTCCTTGCTCGATTTTTCCACAAGGCGCATTATCATGGCGAACTTGGCCCCGAACGCGTCCGTGTTGGCGCCGCCGGGATTGTGCGTCGCCACCGCGATGCCGTCCATTCCGTAGAGACCGAGCGCCATGACCCCGTCGATCTCTTCCGCCATTTCCTTCAACAAACCTTTGTAACCAGCCATTCTGCCTTCTCCTTCCTTATGATACGCGGATCGGGAGCCGACGTTTTCCGTCGAGCCGTTCCCGCCCGAGACACCCTCGGGGCCGGCGCTCTCGTCCGCTGGTTTATTTGCCGGATCGTCGTCGGAATTGTCCGCGAACGCATATTTCTCGTCCGATGCGACTTCGTCCGGGTTGTATTCGGCGTCGGAAAAGGGAAGCGTCGGATCGTCGAACCCGCCTTTTTCCGATTCGTCTTCGCCTTTTTGGCTCTCCAGCGTTTCTTCGGCCGTTTCATTCTTTTCGTCGAAGTCTTCTCTCGATTCGTCCGGCAATTCTTCTACGAAATCGGGATTTTCAATCAACTCGAAATCCTCGCCCCCATATTCCTCTTCGGACATTGCAGGCTCGTCGTGCGGGGACGCCGGATCGGCGAGAGGCCGAGGAGTGTCTTCGCCGGTTTCGCCCTTGGATTCGTCCTTGGCGTTGGCCGCTTCCATCAGCAAGGAAATAAGATTTTTCTCGATGCTTTTTCGAATACGCTTTAACGGCAAACTTCGAAAGAACAGTTTCACGTTGTCCCAGGTCATCATCTCGAGAGCCGCCTGCTCTCCTTTGAGCTGATGGTGGACAGCGTCGTACAACACGCCTTCGTTGAAATAGAAAAAACCCTTTCCGTTCTCCTCCGACTGGACTTCCAAAAGGCAGGTCTTTTCCTCCATCTGGATCAGCTGAAGAAAATTCGACAATGAAATTCCCGAAACGCTTCCGGCCTGACCGCTGCTCCTCAAGGAATCGTCCACGATTTTCATCATCTTGTCGTAATCGAGCGGCTTGTCCAACAGTCCGGCGATTCCCAGGTTTTTCAATCTGTTTTCAATCTCCGGAGTCCCGTACGCGCTCATGACCACCACGGGAATCGCGGGATATTCCGCGTTCAGACGCGCCAAAAGCTCGAATCCGTCCATCTCGGGCATTCTCAAGTCCGTCACGATCAAATCGACCGGAGCCTGCTCGAGCGCTTTCAAGGCCAACTTTCCGTTTTCGGCTGTCAACAGCTCGATGTCGGCCTTTCCCAAAAAACCCGAACTGACACTTTCCAGCAGCATCTTTTCATCGTCGACGAACAGCACTTTTTTCATGGCGTTTTCTCCTTCCAACTTGTTGTCGGCTTAGAAGCAATGAACGTGCCTATTTTATCGAAGTGCAGAATCGTCTGTATTTTCGAACTCTTGCATGCGCGACAGCGATAAAGTGGAAAACGCGGGGAGATCGTTTCGGGTGGCCCGTTTTAGGCCACTGGCTCAAATGAGGCCGTCGATGGAGATTCGAGAATCGGAGACATGGCTCCGGTTCCCCCCGTCCATCTGTCTCCCCTACCCCGCCTTCCGGCGCTAAAGCGATTTCAATTTCCGTTTGAGAGTGGACCTGGAAATGCCCAACGCTTTGGCGCATTGGGTGTTGTTGTTGTCGAAGACTCTCAAGGCATGGCGAATATGATTTTTTTCGATTTCTTCCAAGGTCGGAAAATGATCCTTGCCGGCAACGACGTTTTTATCGTCGGACGGACATGACGAGGGGATTGTCGATGGCGCAAAATCCGAGCGTTCGTCCGTTTCGAGAAGGCGGGAGGGATGCAAGCGACCGTTTGTCCCTAAAATCGCCGCTCTTTCCAGAACATTTCGAAACTCCCGGACGTTTCCCGGCCAATGATAGTTTTGCAAACGGCGGATTTCCTCGGAGGGCAGTTCCAGTTTCGACTGGGGGGCAATTTGCTCGAGAAAAAACCGGCAAAGTTCAGGTATGTCGCAAAGATGTTCCCTCAGAGGAGGAACATGGATTCTCAGCACGCTAAGGCGGTAATAGAGGTCCTTTCGGAATCGTTTTTCCAGAAGAGCATTTTCGAGGTCTCGATTCGTCGCTGCGACAATTCTCGCGTTGACCGGTATGGGCGATTGTCCCCCCAGTCTCCTGATCATTTTTTCGTCGAGCACTCCCAGAAGCTTGCTTTGAAGATGAATAGGAACCTCTCCGATTTCGTCGAGGAAAAGGGTTCCGTTTGCGGCCATTTCGAAAATCCCTTTTTTTCGGGCCACGGAACCTGTGTAGGCCCCTTTTTCCGCTCCGAAAAGTTCCGCCTCGATAAGGTTTTCGGGTAGAGCGGCGCAATTTGCGCTGATGAAAGGCTGGTCCTTTTGGCGGCTTTTGTAATGGATCAGCTTGGCCACAAGGCTTTTGCCCACCCCGGTTTCCCCGGTGACGAGCACTGGAACGAGGTTTTGGGCGGCCAAGTCGATAAGCCTCCTGGTATGTTGCATGTCGCCGACAATTTTGATTTTATCGATCCGTCTTCTGTTTTCGAACCTGTGGACTTGCTCCATTTGTTCCAGGTCGAGCGTGTGGAACGCCCTTTCCACGGCGATTTTCAGTTCGTCCATGTTCAAAGGTTTGGAGAGATAGTCGTAAGCTCCGAATTTGACCGCGTCGACCGCGTTGTCGAAGGTGGGATAGGCTGTTGCGAAGACAATCTTGGTTTGCCTGTTGGCCTCTAGAATGTCCGCGCAAAAGTCCACTCCGGAGCCGTCGGAAAGCCTTTGATCAAGGAGAACCACTCCCATTGGAATTTGGCGGCAGAGTTTTACGCCGCTCTCGCCCGTATGCGCCACGTGGACCGACATGGTCAGTCCGAATTCGGCCGCAACCGCGTCGCAAAAAAGCTCGTCGTCGTCTATGATCAAAAAACGCCGATCTCTCCTGGAAGTCATGATATTCTCCCGAACAACTTCATTCTTGAACCGGTTCAAGTTTCAACGAACGAATATATCCAGCCGTGAATTGCATCGGCGGCGAACGACTTGCCGCTTCGAATTAAAGCGGCAAGTCGTTCGTTAATGACCAGATTTCCGAACCGAAGTCGAGCCCGGCACGGACAAGGAGGAATTTCAGTAAAGCTTTCCTATTGCTCGACCGGCAAACCGGCTTCCTTCCATCGCTTTACGCCTCCGTCCAGCCAGAAAATTTTGTCTCTGTCGAATCCTTTCGACAGAAGGTACTTTGCGGCATGGCAAGACTGCACACCCTGAATATCCACGAGGACCAGCTTTTTGTCCTTGGGAAGCTCGAAATACTTAGGCAATAAAACACCAGAGGCGTGTCCAAATCCGCAGGGAGGTTGTAATAGATTTCCACCAGTTCGGTAGGAACGCATATGGAGTTGGGAATTCGTTCCATGGAGAATTCCAGTGGACTGGCCGCGAACGCAAGGACAGTTTTAGGTTCGGAATCGAGCAATTGCTCGAGGCGAGGGATATCGATCAATTCATAGCCGGCATCTCCGGGGGTCGCGTCCGAAAAGACCGTGACGAACAGCATCCATGCGAAAAGCAAAACAGGAAATGTGAATCGTCGTTTTTCAAGCATGAAAAAACTCCTTTTCTACGTCATTTGGATTTCAATTGTTGGTAGGCTTCTTGAATTTCCTTGAATTTTCTTTCGGCAAGTTCTCGAAACTCCTCCCCCATGTGCTCCATCTTGTCGGGGTGGTACTTGCTTGCCAAATCGCGATAAGTTTTCTTGATTTCCTCGGCGGACGCGCCGGGTTCGACTCCCAGTACGACGTACGGGCTTTTCCTTTCGGCCCCAGCCTGCCGGTCCGTTCTTCGATGTTCGCCTCCTTCCCGCCTGCAGCCGCTCTCGCGAGCTTGTCTTCGCTTGTCGTACCGACGGTGGAATTGCCAAAATCCCTGCGGCGACTTTCCTGGTTTCGAAAACAAGAACCACCAAACCGCGAGAATCAGCAATATGTCGTCGATCCAACCCGCGCCGATACTGAAATCGTTCAGCAGGTCGAAGGGCCAGAGCGCGTAAAGCGCGGCCAGCAAAGCTATGATGTTTTTCCACATAATCAATACCGCCGGGTTCAATTGGGCAGATTATTATTCCTGCCTAAATACAGACAAACCCGCCTCACCTCACGTTCCGCCGATGATAATGCATGTTCAATTCCTTTTTCTCGCCCGGGGCAAGCCGTACTTCGAATTCGAGCGTGCTTGCGTCCTTCAGCTTGTATTCGAAGTTGCACTCGGCCATGTCCCATTGGCCGGGGATGTGCTGGAGCATGGTCAAGATCGCGCTCTGCTGCTTGAAATTTTCGATTTTCGCGTGGACGATCTCGTCGGTATCGTAAAGGACGACCTGGTTGTCCTCGTTTCTGCGCACATTGATTTTCTTTTCCAGCATTTTTTGCTGGGTCACCACGATATCGCGGCTGTCCCCGATCCGAACCTCCGCCTTTTGACCCGCCGGGACGTAATGGACGGCATCTTCGCCCAGGAAAATCGTGCTTCCGCGGCCGTCGTCCTGAAATACGCGAACCTTACCCTCTGGAAGAGCGAATTGTCCGAGGCCGCTTTCCGCCGCGTTTTTGAAACGATAGCTTACCGGAATTCCCACGTTGTCCGACAGTCTCTTCGGGTCCCACGGAAGGAGTCCCGCGTCGAAAGTCCATACTTTTTCAATGGGGGCCTCCGATGCGGAAAACAAGAGAAGCCTGCTGGTCTGTTCATGGGAAATCGCCTTCTCGAAAGAATCCCCGAAATCCAGAAGAATGCGGGCGTTCTCGAAATCCTCGCCGGAAAAGTTGCGCAAAACAAGGCGTCCCGTGAAATCGAACTTGCTTTCGTCCTTGTTGGCCACCGCCTTGTAGGCCAGAAGGCTGTCGATTCCGTTCAAGAGATAAGAAACGCGGACTTTTTCCTCCCAGGCCCCCTCGCTGGAAATTTCCCACACGAGGGCGGATTCGCCCGGCGGATAACTGACATTCAAGAGCGTCGCGCGGTCGGGGTGGGACAAGAGGGTCAATCTAATGGAATCCGGGTCGATTTCTACGCCGTTCCAGGAAAAATCCACGCGATTCACGCCTTGTTGAAGGGTCAGGATTCGTTCCTCCTCGACCAGAGTGCCCTGCGGGTTGTCCAGCCTGACGACGACGTCTCCGCGCTGGGGAAGGCTCGCGAGCTTGACCCGCGCGCGGGCTTCCGTTCCCGCCAAGGCCGCTACGACGGCCGCTACGATCAGAATGAAAAAAAGCTTGCAAATTCTCACTTTCAGTCCTCCTATAGTGCGCGAGTTTCGAATCTCATCGGTTTTCCGCCCTTGTTCCATGGTACGTCACGAGCCTGTAGGACAATTTCGTCTCGCTTTTCGCGGCCGGCCGCAGTACGAATTTCACCGTATCCTTGTCCACTTTTTCGTACGCCTGCTTCTTGTCAGGCGTTTCCAAGTCCCACGAATCGGATGAAAAGTTGCGATAGATTTCCACCGTCACGGGGATGTCCCTGGTGTTTTTCACGTCGATTTCGAATGCCCGGATTTCGTCCCAGCCGCTAATATCCCCGTTTTTATAGAAAACGTAGTTTCGGGTTTCGTATTTCATCATGACAGGTTCCACAATGACATTTCCCACCGGACCCATATCGATTTCCGCCTCCTCCCCCACCGGGATGTACTTGAAATCGGACCGTCCTTCGTAGCCGAGACGCTTTTCCTCGTCGAGGTTCCTGAACACCATCAGGTTTCCGTCGGGAATGGGGGTCTGACCCAGTTTGTGATCCTTGTCGTTCTTGAACTTCAGAAAGCGAACCACCGAGTTGCCGAATCGTTCCTCTTCGTATTTGTAGAGGTTTTCGACGGGAACGTCCTGGGCGTCGAAGCTGGGAAGTCTTTTTGACCAGCCGTCGGGAATGGATTCCCGGCCTTCGATGGTGTAGAGGAAATACTCTGAAAGGTTCTCCTTTTGGATTTCCTTGACATGGGGAGCGGGAGAAGGGGCAATCATCTTGGCCTCCTCGGCTTCGAAGGCGAGCCTTGTCTCCCGCCCGGCGCCCATGGCGTCGAGGTCGAACAGCCCAGGCTCGGGACGGCCGTAGGGGTATTGCCGTCGGGCAAGCTCCGCGATTTCGTCCAACATATGAACCTTTCCCACCACGAGCCTTGTCTGGGCGTTTTCGTAGTCTTCGCCGGAATTGTTCGAAATGCGCACGTATCCTTGCAGGCTCATGTTTTTTTCATCGGTGGAAAGGGTACCGACATAGAACGCGCGCCACGACAGGCCGCTGGTCAAGTAGGCGATTTCGACGGGCACTTTGCCGCTGGCCCGGCTTTCGATATTGAACACGCCCAGGTTTCGGACCCTCGGAGGAAAAACAAGGTCGGAAACGTCGATTTCGTCCTCGCGGGCTTTCGGAAGCATCTCCAGGCTCGTGGGATCGATCAGGGTGTTTTCCCAAGAGAACTGAAGACGGTTCAGCCCGTTTTTCAGGGTCAAATGGCGGCTTTCCCGGACCAGGGTCAGGTCCGCCGAATTGTAGATGGTCAATTGTACCGAATCCCTGTCCGGAAGCGTCACGAGATCCACTTTCGCGAACGCGGCCTCGGTCAGGGTCAATAGTAGAAGAACCGAGACGACAAGCAATTTCATGGCGAACATGTACCTCCTTTGAGAATTTCCAATGGTTCGGTCATTTTATCGGACAGCTTAGAGAAGAACCGGGATCCAGGCGGACTTCCAAACCTCGTTCCTTCAGTATCGCCGCCCGGGACGTTCTGCCGTCTATTTTGATATCGATCGCGTTCGGCAACCGCACGTGTTTCAAGTAGCGGGTTTCGTTCTCCGCCGGAAACGACAGGAGCCAGTCCCAGTCGAAAAAGTCCTCCCCCTGGTCCCTGACGGTCAGATAGCCGATTCCGAGGGAGGTGATATTGTGAAAGAAATGGGAGCCCTGGGACGGATCGGCCTTCAGTTTGGGCGTGGAGGCCTCCACCATGGCCCCGACCCCGGAAATGTCGTTCCATTTCACGGGTATTCCCAGCCACCGGTCGGCGGACCCCCATCTTCCGGGTCCCACGAGAAGGTACTTCCGATTCTCCCGCAGCAACAAGCCGTTCAGCTTCCCGATCTCGGCCGCCGCGTCCACCGTGCGTGCCGGATCGAACTCGTCGGGCTTGACGAACACGATGTCGCATATTCCCACGCATTTGCCGAAGCCCAGCGCCATGGTGGAATAGCAGAATGCTTTTTTCCGGTCCTCCTCCGTGATTTCCACGTCGAGGGCCTGCCTGCAAGACGCCATGGGGCGAATTTGCAGGAGAGCCAATTCCGATTTTTCCCGACCGTCCTCGGGGATGTTCATCGCGAATTCGATCTCCACGGGGCTTCCCATGCCCTGCTTCCCCATCTCCAGAACGTCGGTCAAAAGCTCCGGAAGCGGTAAAAGGCCGTGCTTTAGAATTCCGGCGAAAGTCAGGACCGGGTAGCCCGAAACGGCGGAACTGTCCCTGATACGATGCTCATCCGGGACGTACGTGCCGGCCAGCAGGCGAAAGACCGGAAAGTTTTCCAGTTCGTCGATCTCCAGCTTTGCCAAAGTCCCGTCGTTCGCCGCCAGGTTGTCCGGGAAATCCGCCATCTTCAGGGCGTAGATGAATCTCTGGGAATTTTCCAGGATATCGTCCACCGTGGAAAATTGCGGGAGAAACTGGGGATAGGGAGGAGAAAAACGCAACGCGGTTTCGCCCTCGACCACGGTTTTGCCCAACCCCATGGCCAGATGCGCAAGACCGTCCTCGGGCCTCAAATGGGCGATGGGATAGAAATTGCGGGACAAGGCCACGCCGGAGACGGCCGGGAAATAATAGTCGCCGTATTGTTTCCCGGTCAATTCCTGGAGAATCACCGCCATTTTTTCCTCCTCCAGGCGATGCATGGTAGTCTGGGCGTAAGCCTTGGGCGCATGGAGATAAATGGAGGCGTACACCATCTTGACGGCCTCGGCGAGTCTCCGATAGCGAACCTTGGGGTCGGGATCGACGTTGGGAAGCATGTACGTTCGGTAGATCCCCGCGAACGGTTCGTGCTGGGCATCCTCCAAAAGGCTGGACGAACGGACCGCCAATGGATAACGGGCTTTTTCGACGAATTGTCGCAAGTTTTTCCTGACCCACGCCGGAAGCCTGGCCGACAAGAACCCCTCCACGACCTTTTCGTCCTCCACATCCTCGGTCGCCAAATGTTTCAAGTCGTTTTCCCGGACCAGGTCGTCGAACGCGTCCGTGGTAATCACCACCGCTTTCGGCACGCGAACGACGATGTCGGGATACTTTTTTTGAAGACGGATTTCGCGTTTCAATAGGGTGAGCAAGAAAGCGAGGCCTCGCGCCTTTCCCCCCAAAGACCCCCTGCCCATCTTGACGAAATCGAGGCTCGGGTCGAAATCGCCCCCGAAATCCGTGATCATGCCTTTCTGACGACCTCTGCGCCGTTCGGTTATGCATTTGATCAAAAACGTTTTGATGTCCTCCGGTTTTTCGAAATCCTCGGCCTTGATGGTCTTCAGCATGGAGGCCAACTTGATTTCCGACCGGGCCATCAGCCAGCTGGAAAACTGGTTCCGGGTCGCGTGATAGTAGATGCTATCCACGGGTATTTCGGGAAGAATCGTTTCCATGGTCCGCAGGTTCGACGCCCTGGCGATTTCTTCGCCTTCCGGCGTACGGAAAATAAAATCCCCGAACCCGAGCCTTTCGAGAAAAAAGTCCCCGATCTCGTCGTGAAGGGAAGGCGAATTCTTGTTCAGGAAAACCGCCGGAATCTTTTCCGCGAACCGGCGGTTGCTTTCTTCCGAACTTAAAAGCAAAAGAGGCAGGTCAGGGTCCCCTTCATGGATTTTCGAGAGAAATTTCACGCCGGCCCGCTCGTCGAGCTTTCCTCCCATTGGATAGCGAACATCGGAAAAAATGGTCAGGACGTACGGCTTGTAGGCTTCGTAGAAATTTTCCGCCTCCTCGTAGTTTTCCGCCAAGACGATTTTCGGCCGTGCTCTCATCCTGAGCATGCGGTGCTCGGCGTTAATGGAATCCTCGATCACCCCCTGGGTTTGCATGACGATTTGCCTGTACAGCAGGGGCAGAATGGACGAGAGATATCTGGGAGAATCCTCCACCACTACAATAACCCGCACCCACGCCATGCGCGTGTCGTGGTCGATGTTCCACCTGTCTTCCACGTTTTTTACGATCGCCAGAAGAAGGTCCGTGTTGCCGGACCAGACGTACATTTTATCGACGACGGAGCGGTCGGAATATTTGGGGTCGAGCAGAAGATGGCTCGTGTTGCGGACCAGCAGGAAAAAGGGCAGGTCCGAGCGTATTTTCTTGATTTCGTGCCCGAATTCGAGAGGCTCGATATCGTCCATCCGGGGCATGGAAAGGACAAGGTCGTACCGTTTTTTCGAAATCTCCTCCAACGCTTCCCGGGAATTGGACACCCACGTTAGCATAGGCGGGCTGGACAGATTCAATCCCCGGTACTCGTTGATGATTCTTTCGGCCAGGCGCCCGTCCTCCTCCATGATAAATGCGTCGTAGGGGCTGGATACCAGCAAGATCTCGCGCACTTTGTCGGCCATAAGCCGGTGGAAAAGTTTAAACGACAGCTCGAAATCTCTCGCGTCCAGTTCGACGGGAATGCTCATTTGGACCTCGGTTGTTATGAATCGCGACCTGAGTTCGGCGATCTGGGACAGGACAGTATCGCCTTATTTTAGAAGTTTCCAAAGCCTCCGCGCTTTTC
>CAZNTU010000022.1:37603-42871 GCA_964575975.1 uncultured Desulfobacteraceae bacterium | reverse complement strand
ACCACAGGCCGGCCTTGCAACCCCAAAGCTCGTAGCTGAAATGGTCGGGTCTCCAGGAGGGGTTGTCGTCTGCCAGGACGGCCAGGCGGATCACTTTCCGGTCGAAACGGTCGAATCCCCTGTAGTTGTAGACGTACATGCGCTTGGGGAAACCGCTCTGCCTTTGCCCCTGGATTTCGACGTGCGTCAGCAGCCACTGGTCCGCTCCGTCCAGGCGATGGATTTCGGCGAGCGCGTCGGCGAATCTTCGTCCCAGTTCGGAGTCCTTGGCGATTTGCCGAAGCTCCTTGTCCAAAAACCGATGCCCCTTCGACCAGTCGACCTCGCTCGCCATTTCCGGAAAGAAAAGGTGCATGAAGTCCCGGAAATACGTCTCGAGTATTTTTTTCCAGGGAGAATCGTAGTCTTGTTTTCCCGTGTCGTTTTCCGCGTTCGGGGTCTTTTCGTCCATTTCGCTTTTGCCTCCGGAAAGATGGAAAGCCCGTTTTCGGCCCGTGCGCCCGAATATCCGCCCAAGGTGTCGTCAACCTATTCTAAACTCCGATTCGGGCTTGTGTCAAAAGAAAGATGTTTTCTAAAATATGAGAGACAATGGAGCAGCGCCGAGTCCGGTCTTAAAGCGGAACCGCGCCGCCGTGGAAGGCGGCGCTACCGTCTGTCCGAACTTAGCACTCTCTTTTGGGCGGTCGCTGTTTTTTCCGGGGCGGAGAGGAATTCGGAGATGGCTTTGCGGGCTTTTCGGCGGCTTTGTTCGGAGCGGAGGAAATGATCGTCGTCCACTGGCATGAACCGGGCCAGGGGGCAGACTTTTCGGACGGCGCTTTCGTAGTGGTCGCTCCTCTTCGCGTAGACGTCGAGTATCCGGTCCTGTCTGGCGTACAGACAGAGCACTCGGGTGTCGGAAAGAGTCACCCCTCTTAGCGGACTGAAGAGGAAAAAATCGAACAGGACCTCCCCCAGGCTTGTCCGATGCCGTTTCAACGCACCGAAGGTTTCCCTGTCCTTTTCCACTTCGGGGAACAGAAAATCGACGTATCGGTGCAAGGCTTCGGCGAGGTTCCTCTTGGAGTCCGGGTTCGCCCAAAGGGTTAGGTAGTATGCGAAAAACGATTTCAGGACCGAAAACGGTCCGAGGCGGATCAGGGGATTGATCAGCACGATGCGTTCGAAGGGCTCTCCCAGCTTGCAAGCGGCGAAAAGGAGCGGAATGGCGGAGTAGCATCCGGCGAAACCCGCCAGAGGCGGCCCGTGTTCCCGGCTTTCAGGGAGAAACGCCGATGCCATGTCCAAGGTGTTCTCCAGGCTTGTCCTCAGGGAGAACTTGTCCGTGGACTTCCCGTGGCCGGAATAATTGAACGAAAGAACGTCGAAACGAAAGCGGCCGAGCCACCGCAAAAGGTTAAGTTGCTGGGCGAAGCTTCCCCCGATCAGAGGGGGCGCGAACACGATTCCGTTGGGAGAATCGTGTTCAAGCCGCGCCCATTCGATTTTCCTGTTTTTCCGGTCGAGGCTTTCTCCCCTGACGATACTGGTCCTCGGCCGCCTGTCTTTGTTCATGGTCATGCTAAAACGAAACCGGTTCCGGTCGAACTACTTGTATCGGACATGAGGCTCCGACGGCTCGATTTCCGGGGTGATTTCCGCGAAGGGAAAAGGCTTCTCGTTCTCGTTCAAGGTGGCGTATCGAAGGGTCTTGTAGGCGTACGCGGACAGTTTGTTGCAAAATTTCCTGACGGGCTCGTTGTGCCTTTGGGTAATCAACAAAAAGACGAATTGGAAAACCACCGCTACCTGCACGATGGTCTTTATGATTTCGAAAAAAATCAGAAACAAGATGGAAAACGCGAATCGTCTGGCTATTTCCTTGCGGTCCGCCTCCGGAATGGAATCGTTCATACCCTCTCCTTTTTAAATTGTTGGTTTGATATTTTACCTTTCACCTCCGAGCTTCAGCAGCTCCATCAAATCGTCGGGCTCGAAGTCGAGTCTCGAGAAAATCCGTTCTTCCAGATCCACGCTTTTCTCCCAGATCCAGCTCAGTTTTTTCCCGAACTCGCCGATATGGCCGTACCTTTCCACGATGTAGTCCATGCGTTGCGAAAAAGTCACGATCTTATCGTGCAGAACACGCTTGTCCGCGTAGTTTACGATCCCCGCCTCGTCGGGGAAAGTGTCCGGACCGTCGTAGGATCGAAGTTTCACGTGTTGGGCCACGATATCCGCGACCTCCGGGTAATCGAGTTCAGCAAGCAGCCGTCCGCCGGTTTCCGCGTGGTTCTCCCCTGTTTCGAAGCTTCGTGTTTTGGTTATATCGTGAAGAAGCGCCGAAGCCATGACCAATTCCCTGTTCAAGCTCGCCCGCTTGGCGTTCAAGTGGTCCGTCAAGAAAAGGGCCACCCTGCAGACTTGGATCGAATGGGCCACGATATGCTCCATCATTTCCATTTCACGGATCAGTTCGAAACATTTTTCCCGCGACGGAATGTTCATAAGCGCTCTCCTTTAAATAAAGCCATTCTTTTACCAAACTTGGAGAAAAAATTCTACATTTTAACGACGACGGCCGTTGCGGAAACGCCGGACCGGAACCTGAAGCGATCCGTTCCCGAAACTCTTTGGTTGAACAAACGTTCGTCTTCGGGTATGAAGGAGCCGATACATACAATTCGAATTCGCACAATACAGTTTGAGCAGATGAAAGTATTACTTGTATACCCGTATTTTTTGGAAGAGAGAATCCACAAGGAAGACATCGAAGCAGTCCCGATGGGCCTGTATTGCATAGGCGCGGTCTTGAAAGAGGGCGGCTATGACGTGGAAATCCTGAACTGGCACGACATTCATCGGACGCCCGAAAAGATAGAGGAGACGTTGATCGCGAAGAAGCCGGACGTCGTCGGCTTCTCGATCGTGCATGCCAACCGATGGGGCGGCATTGAGATCGCCCGAGCCGCGAAAAGGGCGAACCGGAACGTGAAGATCGTGTTCGGGGGCGTGGGGGCTTCCTTTCTTTGGGAGCATCTTCTTACCCGTTTCCAGGAGATCGATTTTTGCGTGACGGGCGAGGCGGAGTTTTCGTTCCTGGAACTGCTCCGGTGGTTCGAAGACGGCAATCGCGGCGGTCCCGAATCGATTCCGGGGGTCGCGTGTCGAAAAGACGGCAAAGTCTCCTGCTCCCCCTGCGCCGATTTGATCGAAAACCTCGACGATCTTCCGGACCCGTCCCGATATTTCGTCTACCAGCATGTGTCGTTGAGCCGAGGATGCCCGGGAAACTGCACGTTCTGCGGATCGCCCGGATTCTGGCGCCGCCGGGTGCGCTTTCACTCCGCCGAATATTTCGTGAACCAGTTGGAGAGGCTTCATCGAAAAGGGGTAAATTTCTTTTTCGTGTCCGACGACACGTTCGCCCTGAAGAAGCGTTTGGTCGTGGAGATTTGCCGAAAGATAATCGATCGGAACCTGTACTTCTCGTGGGCGGCCATTTGCCGGGTAAACGACGTGGACGAGGAGGTTCTCCGATGGATGCGAATGGCCGGATGCACGCAGATCAGCTACGGAATCGAAAGCGGTTCGGAAAAAATCCGGCGTCTTTTGAACAAGAGCCTGAAGACCGACGCGATAAAAAAGGCGTTCGCCCTGACCGCGTCCTACGGCATATTGCCCCGGGCGTACTTTATCTACGGTTGTCCGGGGGAAACGTGGGACACCGTCGGGGAGACCCAGGCTTTGATCGAGGAAATCAAGCCTCTGGCCGCCATTTTCTACATTCTGGATCTTTTCCCGGGCACGTCGCTCTACGAGGACTACAAGAGGCGGACCGGCATCGGCGACGACATTTGGCTCGAGAAGGTGGAGGACATTCTGTATTTCGAAACGGACCCGGCCTTGACCGCCGACCAAGTGATGGCGTTCGGGAACAAGTTGAGGTCCGGCTTTCACGCGAGCCTCCCCCGGTTCGCCGACGCGATCCGCCTGATCGACGACAAGGAGCTTTATCCGTTCCACGCCGATTTTCTGTCACGGCTGGCCATGACGTTCAGTCACGGCGACTATGCTTGGCTGGAGGAAATCGACAATCCGGACGAAACCGCGAAAAAACTGAACATGCGAGCCCTTTTGTACTATCCCGACCATCGCGCCTTTCTGGGGTTGGGGATAATCTACCAGAAAAGCGGCCATTACGCGGAATCCATTGGAATCCTCGAAAAGGGTCTGCAGTTTTATCCGCAAAGCGAACATTTGAACGTCTGCTGCGGGGTTAGCCTCGTGAACGCCAATGAGTACGAGCGCGCCCTTGCATGTTTCGAAAAGTTCCCCGGTTCCGACCGCGCTCGGAGTTTCGCGGTATCTTGCAGGGACGCTTTGCGGAAGAAATAGGGAAGCTCGAGGCCTAAAGTTCAAAGCCTAAAGCTCGAAGTTACGCGTCTTCCATCGCCGAAAAATGGAGTCGAGAACTCGAAGAACGCTCGGTTCTCAAAAATGGACTTGACTTTATTCTCGGATGGGCTATAGTTGGCGAACTCAATTAAAGGCGCGCATAACATCGCGGGCCGGTTTCGCTGGAAGGAAGCTCCTATTGTCAAAAAAAGTGGCATCCTGCAGTTTGGGACCTGAGAAAGAAATTTTTAAGAAAGGAGGGTGTTACAAAATGACAAAAGGAGTCGTTAAGTGGTTTAACAGCAGCAAAGGCTATGGTTTCATCGAGCAAGAGAACGGACCGGACGTCTTCGTCCATCATTCGGGAATAAACTCGTCCGGTTTCAGGACTCTCGACGAAGGCGACCATGTCACGTTCGACATCACCGAGGGCCAGAAAGGTCCGGCGGCGGTCAACGTCACGGTGGAATAGCCGAAGCTTCGATTGCCGGATTATTAAAAGGCGCCCCCTGAACCGGGGCGCCTTTTTTGTTTAATCTCTCTAATCCCACGAACTCCCATGCTCGAGGAACTTAAAGGACAAATCGAAAGAATAACCTTCAGCAGCGAGGAAACGGGCTACACCGTGGCCCGCGTGAAGGTTTTCGGAAGACAGGGTCTCGTGACGGTGGTCGGAAGTCTTATGAACCCCTCTCCCGGGGAAGTGCTTCTGATGAAGGGAGAATGGGCGAACCATCCCAAGTTCGGCGAACAGTTCAAAGTCGTATCCTACGAATCCAAAGTTCCGGCCACCGTCGCCGGGGTCCGCAAATACCTGGGTTCCGGCTTGATCAAAGGCATCGGGCCGGTCATGGCCAAACGGATAGTCGACAAGTTCGGCAAGGACAC
>CAZNTU010000022.1:36103-37503 GCA_964575975.1 uncultured Desulfobacteraceae bacterium | reverse complement strand
GTGCTGGAAGTCGAGCGCGAGATCGTCGCGAACGCTTTGGGAACCTTGGCGGAGTCCAAGAAGATCGTCCTGGAGGATGTCCATCCGGGCGACGAATACTCCCCCGAAAATCAGAAGGCGGTCTTTCTTTCCCATTTTCATCTGTGCGAAACCCAAATCGCGAGGAGGCTGAAACGACTTGTCGCGGCTCCGAAATCCATTCGCGCCGTGGATTCGGAAAAGGCGGTGGAATGGGTGCAGGAAAAACTCTCCATTCGTCTGGCGAAAAACCAGGCGGAGGCCATAAAAAGCGCTCTCGAAAACAAAGTAATGGTATTGACCGGGGGACCCGGCACGGGAAAAACCACCATCGTCAACGCGATCCTGAAAATCTTCGACGCCATGGGCGTCCGTTCTCTTCTGGCCGCGCCCACGGGGCGGGCCGCGAAACGCATGAGCGAAACGACGGGACATCCGGCAAAGACGCTTCACCGCCTGCTGGAATTCAGTTTCCAAGACGGCGGGTTCCAGAAAAACGAGGAAAAGCCCTTGGATTGCGACGCACTGATCGTGGACGAAGCCTCCATGATCGACACGGTGCTGATGCACCATTTGATAAAAGCGACTCCTCCGTCAGCGACGCTCGTCCTGGTGGGCGACGTCAACCAGCTGCCTTCCGTGGGACCCGGCAACGTGTTGAAGGACATCATTTTCTCGGGAGCCGCTTTCGTGGCGAGACTGACCGAAATATTCAGACAGGCGGCGGAGAGCAGGATCATCGTGAACGCCCACCGGATCAACAACGGAGATTTCCCTCTGCTGCCCTCCAACGACCGGTCCGCTCCTCCAAGCGACTTCTATTTCATCCGGAAGGAAGATCCCGAGGAGGTGCTGAATATCATTCTGGAACTGGCCTCCGAACGAATTCCGAAACGCTTCGGGTTCGATCCCGTCGACGATTTGCAGGTGCTGACCCCGATGCATCGAGGAGTCGTCGGCGCCTCAAACCTGAACAAATTTCTCCAGGAACGGCTCAATCCCGCAGAGGAACATCTGGTCCGGGGCGGACGCGTCTTCAAGGCGGACGACAAGGTGATGCAGATTCGAAACAACTATGACAAAAAGGTCTACAACGGGGACATGGGCAGGATCAGGCGAATCGATCACGATCTTCAGGAACTGACGGTGGTGTTCGAAGAGAGGCCCGTCACCTACGACTTTTCCGAACTCGACGAAATCGTCTTGGCGTACGCGGTTTCCGTCCACAAGGCCCAAGGGTCCGAATACCCGGTGGTGGTGATTCCCGTCGTCACCCAGCATTATATGCTGCTCCAGCGCAACTTGATCTATACTGCGGTCACCAGGGCCAAGAAACTGGTGGTAATGGTGGGGACGAAAAAGGCGCTGGCGATCGCGATAAA
>CAZNTU010000022.1:34153-36003 GCA_964575975.1 uncultured Desulfobacteraceae bacterium | reverse complement strand
CCGAAAGCTCCACAAGCTTTCCATGTTCGCGGAAAAGTTCGGACCCGACTACGTCAAACGACTCCCGTCCCGGTATTGGGTCCATTTCGGCGGAAGGGCGGTCGGTACGTTCGCGTCGGTTTACG
The DNA here is from genome assembly GCA_964575975.1 of uncultured Desulfobacteraceae bacterium. GTDB lineage: Bacteria > Desulfobacterota > Desulfobacteria > Desulfobacterales > SKZT01. The sequence continues at coordinate 35,878 of CAZNTU010000022.1, read as the reverse complement.
GTCTTTCGCCGGTCAAGTCGATTTTGTCCAAAAACATGGGGGGGTGCCGCGAGTTGTCCGACATCAGCCATTTCCATTTGGATTTGCATGGCGACTACATCCCAGGCCTGTGCGCCGGGTTGGCGATCAAGAGACAGGATTTGGGCAAACCGCTGCCCGTCGAGAAATATCCATTCTTGACAACTCTTTATTCTTCGGGCATTTCCGGATTATTGGAAAAGGCGCGTCAAGATTACGGTTTCGAACCCGGCGGCGCGTATATGACCAAGTGCCACCTGTGCCTCGAGATACGAAAATTTCTGTCGAACTTGCCGGGTCTGGATTGCGGCGAGTTGAAACCCCGTGATTTTTACGATAATTTGTAGACCTACTTTCACGCATACCGAAGGAGATGGAATCGATGGACTTTTTTTTCAACCCCAGAGGAATAGCGCTGATCGGCGCGACGCCCAACCCGCTGAAAGGCGGCCACGCGATCTTGAGAAACCTGAGGAGCGGATTCGACGGCGGCATTTATCCGGTAAACCCCTCCTACGCCGAAATCGAAGGCATGAGCTGCTATCCGTCGATTCTCGAAGTGCCGGACCCGGTGGACTTGGGCATCGTATTCGTGCCCGCCCCGCTCGTCCCTCAGGTCGTTCGCGAATGCTCGCGACGGGGGATTCCCGGCGTAATGATCGAATCGGGGGGGTTCGCCGAAACGGGAGAATCGGGCAAAAGCTTGCAGAACGCGATAAAGGAGGTCGTGCGGGAATCGAACATTCGCGTTTGGGGCCCCAACTGCATGGGACTGGTGGACACCGTAAAAAGGTACATATTTTCGTTCGTCACCCCCGAGATCTGGGACTACGAACTGAGACAGGGGAAAGTCTCCATGATCGTGCAAAGCGGCATGCTTTCCGGCGCTTTCTTGATCGACCTGATGACGCGGGGAGTCATGGGAACGAGCAAGGTTTGCTCCATCGGAAACAAGGCCGACATCGACGAATGCGACATCCTGGAATACCTGATCGGCGACATGCAGACCGAGGCGATCTGCCTTTATTTGGAATCCATCGACAGAGGCCGGCGGTTCTACGAGTTGTGCAGGAAATCGACCAAACCCGTCGTGCTGCTCAAGGGCGGCAAGAGCAAGAAGGGGGCGGCGGCGGCCATGAGCCATACGGCCAGTCTCGCCGGGGACTATAATTTGATCAGGGGAGTCATGGATCAGGCGGGTGTCGTGGAGGCCTCGGGATTCAGACAGATGGCGGACTTCGCCAGGACGCTCGCGCGCTATCCCCAAATTCCCGACAACCGAGCGGGAAGGATCGCGGTGCTCACTTACAGCGGCGGAGCTGGAATCGTCTCGTCGGATTTTCTGGAAAGCATGGGCCTGGAAACCGCCGAGCTTTCGCGGACTACTCTTCACCAATTGAAGTCCATCTCGCCCGAATGGATGCCCCTGTCCAACCCGGTAGACCTTTGGCCGGCCGTTGAGCGGAACGGGGCCAGGAAAGCGTTCGGGGCCGCCATGCGAGCGGTCTGCGGGGACCCGGGCGTGGACGGGATTCTCCTTCACGCCTTTTCCGGAGGCTTCGCCCTGAACCTGGACATCGCCGAATTGTCGAATATCGCCAAGGCCGCGAGGAAACCGCTTTTATGCTGGCTTTTGGGAGAACGCGACGCCACCCGGGATTTCCAGGCCCGCGCACAGGATCTCGGGGTGCCGGTTTTCCGGGAACT
>CAZNTU010000022.1:0-34053 GCA_964575975.1 uncultured Desulfobacteraceae bacterium | reverse complement strand
ATGAAGGGACTTGCGCCGGGCGTATTGCACAAAACGGAGCAAGGACTGGTCAAACTGGGGCTTCAAACCGAAAAGGACGTCAGAAAAGCTTTTGCGTCTTTGAAAAGCAAAATCGACCCCCATTACGGAAACATACTCGTTCAACCCCAGATCGCGGGCGGGGTGGAAATCATCGTGGGAATGGTTCGCGACGCCCAGTTCGGCCCTTGCGTGATGTGCGGCTTCGGCGGGATCCTGGCCGAGGCGATCAAGGATTCGGTCTTCGCGGCAGCGCCGTTGACTCGGGAGGAAGCGCTCGACCTGATCGGCCGGTTGAAAAGCCAAAAGCTTCTCGACGGTTTTAGAGGCTCTCCGGCGGTGAACAGGGAACAGCTCGCGAAGGTTCTTGTCAACCTGGGACGGCTGGGAATCGACTACCCTCGGATCGCCGAAATCGACGTCAACCCGATGATCGCCACGGAGCAAGGATTGATTGCGGTGGATGCCGCCATCATTTCGAGCAGAACGGACGCTTTGGAAGGGTAATTCTATGGCAAACAAAATAAACAGGGATTGTTGCCGATCGTCTGTCTCGTATTGATCGCATGCTCGAAGAAATTCACAATTCGCCGATACAGAATTTGGAAGGTTTTCTTGCGGCCAACCGGAATTTCCTTTTCAGATATACACATGGCAGTGTGTATATCAATAACTATTTGAGCATTCCACCGGAAAAGTACGCCAAGGAGGCGGACGTCGAAAAGATCAAACCCTTCGGCTTCGCCCCCGGCACGAGAACGTATAACGGGATTGGAAAGAAAATCGGGGACGCGTTTTCGAAAGGGAAAAAAAGCGAATAGAACATCGGGACTCGGCTTTGATAATAGGCAACGCGTTTCCAGTTGCGCTTTTAGGCGTGCGCCCGCAACCGGCTAACTCCGCAACTGGAAACGTATCGATCTCGATTGGAGAACCGTTCGGCCACCAGTACCGGAACGTCGCTGCCGATCGGCGACTGCCCGCACGAGCAACGAATTTCGGTTGATTTCGTCGGCAAATCGTGTTTTTATTGCGAAGATGAAAATATGGCAAGTCGCTTGACGGAGGCTGCCAAGAGACGGAACAAGAATCGGTGTTGATGTATCGGCCCCTATGCGCCTGTCGGTTCGGGCCGAATATGCCAATTGTTTGCGACATGCAGGAAGAATACAATGAAATGTCCGGATTGCGGCGGCACAAAAGTGCGTAAGTCGTCCAGAGGAAGGCCTGAAAGGTTTTTCGGTTTCTTGTACACAAGTAGATTTTATCGATGCATTTCATGCAATAGCCGTTTTCGTCCCCCCAAGAAGTCTTATGTAAGAAACATCGTGCTGGCCGTTGCCGCGGTAGGGACGATTATGCTGTTGTTTTCTTGGGTATCTGATTATGCCGGACAAAAGCAGGCTCCAGATAGCATAATGCTTCGAAAGCCAAAGACGTATTCGTTTCCAATTCCCGCGAACGAGGCCAAGACTGCGGAAAACGAATCTATGGCCGTCGTCCAAAACTCCGAGCACGCGGAAACCGATTCCATTGGTTCGGAAATCGGGCAACCGGCGGGGCCGACCGACGTGGGTAAAGACTCTCCCGAACTTCTCGACGAACCTTCGGCCGATTCTCCCCCGGCTCCCGTTGATATGCCATTGGACGATCAGGACAATGCATCTGTTTTCCCGACCGAAATAAAAGATTCTTCGATGGACGAAAAGCAAGTTGAAAATGGAAAGCCCGAGGAAGACTTTCCTGAACGTTCGGTCGCCGAAGAGACCGCAACGCGAACCGCAGAAACCGGGAAACAAGCTTTCGACCGGTTGGACAATCCCTCCCAACCCGGAACGGAAGAGAGCAATGAATCGAATCGGTTGACAAGGGATGCGACGTTTCCGCAGAAAGGGAAGGCTACCGATCCGTCAACCGATTCGACCCTCCACCCGGAAAAGATTGCTCCGACTCCGTCGGTGTTGAAAAGCATCAACCTTCAAACAGTGGGGAACAAGATAGTATTCGTGATCGATACGAGCGGACCCGCAGGCAATTACAACTCCTTTACACTTCAGTCCCCGTCGAGGATTGTGGTCGATCTTATGGGCAACTGGAGAAACGAAGGCAAAAGGGAATACGACATAAACTCCAACCCAGTGAAAAAAATCAGAACGGGGCTCTATCCCGAAAAACTTCGCATTGTCATTGACGTGGCCAGCGACGAATTGCCGCACTATTCCGTGGATAAATACCCTCGAGGCCTGATTTTGGTCGTGAATATCGACGTTTGACGAGTATTGTATCAATTGATAAAAATAAGGGAAAAAAAGCCGCCGTTTCGCATAGGGGAAGGTTATACCCTGCATAATAGTGGGATTGGGGGATGCAGAGCGCGAAACGGCGGCAAGCTTGTTCAGGAATTCATAATCGAACGTGTCGTTTGCGACTGTTTTTAAAAAACATCGCCCCGCGTGGCTCGAATAACCATGCGAAATCATTCCCTTTATTCGTGGAATTTTATCGGCGATGCGTTAATAGTTACACATGATTTCGGGGGTGTCAACATGCAAATGCGGCGATTTTCGGCAAAGGCGGAAATTAAGGCGAAACACCTATCGTATAGGGAAGTTATTTCGTAGATGCTTTTTTTGCAGTATTTGGCGGGCGATCGACAACACTTTATCGACTCCGATTATATCCATGCACTTTCTGTGTCCCAAGGGACATTTTCGTTCGAGACAGGGAGCGCAGCTCAAGTCGCTTCTGACAATTCTCGCCCTGTCGCTTCGCGGGCCCGTGGCCTTTTGGTCGGTAGAACCGAAAACGGCGATCTGAGGCGCGTTCAAGGCCGCCGCCACATGCATAAGACCTGAATCGTTGGTGACGAAAAGATCGCAGCGGGATATCAGCGCGATGGCCTCATTCAACGTCGTTCTTCCGGAAAAATCGCCCGCCTTGGTATTCATAGCCCCCCTTATCCGTCTTCCCAGCTCCTTGTCCCGGGGTCCTCCGAATACGAGCGTCCTTGTTCCGAATTCCCGATTCAACCGGTCGGAAACCTCCGCGAACCTTTCCGGAAGCCATTGCTTGGCCGGGCCGAATGTCGAGGACGGGTTGATTCCGACGACCAGGTCGGAATCTTCTATCTTCTCTCTCTTCAGAATTTCGCCGGCGGCCTTGCGCTCTGCCGAGGAAACATACAGTTCCAATCGGGAACCGTCGGGGACCAGCCCGACTCCCTTTAATATTTCGTTGTAGTAGTGGGTCTGGTGAAGCTTGCGAATGCCGTTCGTGCATGCCACGACGTGGGTTAACAGCGGCGCGCGCATATCCCTGTCGTACCCGATTCTGACTGGAATCCGTGCCAAATACGCGATCAGGGCGGCTTCGAACGCGTTTTGAAACAGAATGGCCGCATCGAACCCGCGTTGCTTCAGTTGTCCGGCCAATTCGATCTTTCCGGCCGCTCCCGAAGCATCATATGGGATGATCTCGTCTATATGGGGGTTGTTCTCGAATACCGGAATGGTCCAAGGCTTCGCCAGGACCGCGATGCGCGCCTCCGGAAAATTTTTGCGGACGCCTCTTAGCGCGGGTGTAGTCATGACGGCGTCGCCGATCCAGTTCGTGGACCGGATCAGAATGTGTTTAATCTCTTTGGAATTCAACCTTTTATTGCCGGTAATCGTCATTCGATAATATCCCAATCAATGAATGTTCAAACTTTTTGCCATGAAATCCGCAAATCGCGCCTGGTCCTCTCTTAAAAAGGATATCCGAACGCTTGCTATATAAACCAAGAAAGGGTAAAAATCGTGTCCCGCTAATTTGACGGCGTCTTTTTCCGTGGTGACCAGCGTTTCGGCGCCATATTTCCGGGCCGAATCCACGATGGCGAGGACATCGGCTTTGGAATATTTGTGGTGGTCCGGAAAACGCAAACAGGCGACCGGAGCGACCCCGATTTCAGAAAGCAGACGCTTGAAATCCTCGTTATTGGCGATGCCCGAGAACGCAAGACATTTGCTTCCGGCAATTTTCGTCGTGTCGTGGCTTTCCATGACCCCGCTCGAAAGCCGCCCCTTTGCAGCCAAGACCGAAACCGGTCCTGGAGCATGACGGCACCTGAAAAGAGGAAGCCCCGACGCCCACTTGTTCTCCTTGAAAAAACGACTTTCCTTTTCGGACGATTCGCACCGCGTCACGATCAAAGCATGTGCCCGCTTCACCTGTTCCACTGGCTCTCTCAAAGCTCCTCCGGGAAAAAGCTTGCCGTTTCCAACGGGCTTTCGGGAATCCATCAACAACAGATCCAAGTCTCGCCGCAAACGGATATGCTGGAAAGCGTCGTCCAAGACGATCACGTCGGGATTGAACAGTTCGACCGCTTTTCGACCCGACATATACCGGTCCTTTCCGACAACCACAGGGATTCCGGGAAGTCCCGACGCACCCAGGCAGGGTTCGTCTCCCGCCTCTTCGGGACCCATCAGAATCCTGGCGCCGTCGGATACCACACCGAAGGAGTTCTCGCACGCCCCTCCGTATCCGCGATAAGCCATGGCGGGACGCAACCCCAAGGTCCTCAAAAGCCTTGCCAGACAAATGGCCATTGGCGTCTTTCCGGCGCCGCCAAGAGTCAGGTTGCCAATGGAGATCGCCTTGCAAGGCAACTTCCTGGTTTCGAAAATTCCAGATCGGTAAAGTCTCGAGCGTACCGCCATCGAAAAGCCGTACAACCCGCCGGCGAAGGACAACACTTTCGCAAGGCGGGAACTATTGTCTCTTCCCGCGATCACGTCCTCGATTCTTCTTCTCGTTTTGCTCTCGTCCATAAATCAGCGGAATATTTTCTCGGCGATAACCGCTGCGGTTCTATCCACCGCCCCTTGGTTGGAATGAAACAAGTCGAAAGCGTTCCGACCGATTTTCTCGGCTTTTTTCTGATCGGTCAAGAGCATTGACACGGTTTCGGCGAACTGGCGGGCGTTTCGCACCCGAACAGCCCCCTTCGCGTCAAGAAGCATGCGCGAGATTTCCGGAAAATCGCTCATGTCGGGACCGAAAAGGATCGGCTTGGCGAAAGCGGCGGGTTCGAGCGGGTTGTGCCCCCCGAAGGCCGCCAGGCTTCCTCCCACGAAAGCGACATCCGCCACGGAGTAAAGACTCGCAAGAACCCCCATTGCATCCACGACCAACACCTCGGTTTCGTCCGATTCGTTCCGGGACATTTTTTTCGCCTTGTATCCGGCCTCCAAGGCCAGGCGAAGGACTTCGTCGGCCCTTTCATGATCGCGGGGAACGAGCACCAGAGTCAGGTCCGGAAAATCCGGTTTTAATATCCCGAATGCCTCGAGCAAAACGGACTCCTCTCCCGGATGGGTGCTTCCGGCCAGCAAAATTTTTCGGTTTCCACCGGCTCCAAGGGATTTTTTCAAGGCGATTCTGCTACTTTCGTCGGGAACCGTGATCTTCCGGTCGAATTTTATGCTTCCGGTGACCTTTATTTTTTCGCGTGCCACTCCGATGCTTTCGAATCGCGCCCCCTGCTCCTCCGACTGGGCGCAAACGGCTCGAAAGGCGTTGAAAACCGGTTTCATCAAAAAGGACAGTCGCTTGTAGCCGGCATAGGACGCGGGAGAAAGACGCCCGTTCACGAGCACCGCCGGAATCTTCGCTTTTTCGAGTTCCGACAGGAAGGTCGGCCAAATGTCAGATTCGATCAAGATGAAAGCCGAGGGGCAAATCCTGCGCAAGACTTTCCGCACCGCAAATAGGAAATCGTAGGGATAGAAAAAAACCCGATCGACGACGCCGGAAAGCGCCTTGCTCGCCTCGTCGAACCCGGTGGCAGTGCTGGTAGAAAAATACAGTTTCGCATGGGGCATGTCTCTTCTCAGCTTTTTCAGCAGTTCGACGGAGGCGATCGTCTCTCCGACCGAAAGAGCATGAATCCAGACGGGTTTTTCGTCTCCGTTTTTTTTGTCGCAAGCCCCCTCGCTTTCCGGAAGCCCCACAAGGGCGAGTCTCTGAAGAACCGTCCTTCTTCTTTTTTTGGAAGTGAGAACAAGCGGCAGTATCACCGGGGAAAAAAACATCAATGCCGCAAGCAGAACAGCATGGTAAAAAAGTGTCATTTTTCCGAATCCTTTTTTTGATCTACGTTTTAATCGGCGTTCAGCAACGTAATGGCCGTAAAACAGGCAAAGGCGACGTTGGCGGTCCAAGCGGCAAGAAACGGCGGAAGCATTTCTCCGTATCCCAAAGAAAGACAAAAGCTGTAAAAAACCCAGTATAAAAAAGCGACCCCGATTCCGAAAGCCACTCCCTTGCCAACGCCTTCTGCCCCTTTCGTTCGAAGGGAAATGCCGGCCCCGGCGAGGCACAAGACCAGACAGACAAAAGGAAAAGCCACCTTCGCGTGAAGATCGACCTTGTAGCTCGAGGCGTCGTAGCCTTCCTTTTCAATCTTTGCAATATATTCTCTCAATTCCGTGAAATTCATTTCCTCCGATTTCTTTGCCACTCGCCCCAATTCTTCCGGTCTGAAATCGAAAATTTCTTCTTTTTTATCGAAAAAGGCCGACTGGAATTCGCCCGTCTTCTTGTTCAGCACCTGTTCCATCACGTTCTTCAATATCCATTTTCCGTCCACGAAAGCGCCCATTTCGGCGTCCACCCTGCGGACCAAGTTGAAATCCTTTTCGAAATAGTTCAAACTGACTCCATAAATGGCCTCGGATTTCGGATTGTAATACTTAATATGAGCGATCGAACGGTCTCCTCGTATCCATATGTTTTTTTCCTTTGAAACTACGGCCGGGGATCGCTTGACGTCCTCCAGCCAGATTCGATTCGACCGCGCGGTTGTAATCGGCACGACCATTTCCGAAAAAAAGAACAAAAGCAGGGCGAAAACGACGCCCATGGCGAAAACAGGTCTCAACAGGATATAGGCGCTGATTCCCCCGCTTCGCAGGATCAGGATCTCGTTGTTCTTTTTCATCAGGCCAAAGGCGATAATAACGGACAAAAACAGACAGACGGGCGATGTCTGCGCGACGATAAGAGGCGTCTTCAAAGCGAGGAACAACAGCGCCAACCCGAGGGGAAGGCCCCTCTCCATAAAGTTGTCGATCTTCTCGAAAAAATCCACGACAAGATACAAACCGACGATCACGATCAAGACAATCGCAAGTTTTTCGAGAATTTCCCTCGTTATGTAGCGATTCATTGCCGTCATTGGAATGTTCGCCGTCCATGTGTCCCGGTTCGATATTTGAAAAGTTTTTTCCTTAGTCGGCCGGAAAACAACCGAAAGTTAAAGGGGCGCTCTTCCAACGCGCGCTTCATGAAATAGATTCCGACCACAGCCAAAACGATGTTAGGTGCCCACATAGCCAGCGCCGGAGGAGCTTCGCCCGTCTCGCCGTAGATTTTGCCGGCCGAAAGAATCAGATAGAACAGCAGGAAAAACAAAAGCCCAAGGCCCAGCCCGAACGAACGCTTTGACCTCTTGGCTTGAAGGCCCAGTGGAAAGGCCAGAAATCCCAGCACAATACATGCGGCGGGCATGGAAAACTTCTTGTGCAACTCCAGAAGAGCCTCGTAATATTCTTCGTTCTTTTCCGGCATGCTTTCGATATGCCGGCGCAATTCGGAAAACCACATGGCCGATTCGTCCCTGCTCCCGGCCCCTTTAGCCACCCCGCTTTTTTTCAACTCCAGATTCAAATCGTAGGTATCGAACTTGAGCGTGTGCGCTGTCCGATTTTTCAAGCTGACTTGGTTGATGAGTCCGTTGTACAATCTCATCTGGAAGATTTTTTTTTCCGGATCGCTGAAAAGCTTTCCCTTGGGAGCGATCACCGTGCTCGACATGTCCTCGGTTCGCTGATCCTCGATAAAAACATCGATCAGAGTCTTCGTTTTGATGTCGATATTGGAAACGTACAGCATTACTCCCTCGAAATTGTCGTTGAAGTTCCTTTCTTTCAAACCCACGTCGATGCTGGTCGCGGCGACTTCTTCGACCAGTTCTTCAAGAGACCGTTTTCCCCAGGGGAGGCCGTAAAACGTCATGGCGGCCGTGAGAAACGCTCCGACGGCGCAAAAGCACAGCACTGGCGCGATCAATTTGCCCATGCCGACGCCTCCCGCCTTCAGCGCGACGATCTCGTTGTCGGCCGACATGCGCAAAAAGGTCAGCAAAACGCTCATCATGACCGAAAGAGGGATTACGAAAACGAGAAAATAGGGAATGACGAAAACGATCATCGCCAGCACGGCCCATAGGCTCGCCCTGTAATTTACCACCAGTTGCATGATATCGAGTATTTTGGACATCAGGAAAACGAAGGTGAAAAAGCACAGGTTGATTGCGAACGGATAGGCCATCTGCCGCAGCATGTATCGGGAAATAATGCAATTCAAAGTCATGGATTAGTTTTTCAGCTGCATTTGGGCCAATTTATAGTATTCCCCCCGCCGGTCCATAAGTTCCTGGCGAGTTCCCTCCTCTACGATTCTGCCGTTGACCAGCACCAGAATCCTGTCGGCGTAGGCGATCGTGGAAAGGCGATGGGCGATAACGAAGGTGGTGCGGCCTTTCATGAGATTCTCCAGGGCTTTTTGCACCAGCATCTCCGATTCGGCGTCCAAAGCCGACGTGGCTTCGTCCAGTATCAGGACAGGCGCGTCCTTGAGCAGAGCCCGGGCTATGCAGATGCGCTGCTTCTCTCCCCCGGACAAACGACTTCCCAGTTCTCCCACCGTCGTGTCGAACCCTTTCGGAAAACCAACTACGAAATCGTACGCGTAAGCGGCCCTCGCCGCTTTCTCGATTTCCTCGTCGGACGCGTCCCATTTTCCGTAGCAGATGTTATTGCGGATGGTATCGTTGAAAAGAATCGGCTCCTGGGTCACGATGGCGATCTGGTTTCGCAGGGAGGCGATGGAGAGATCGCGAATGTCTATGCCGTCGAAACATATCCGTCCCCTCGTCACGTCGTAGAACCGGGGAATGAGATTGACCAGCGACGTCTTTCCCCCGCCGCTCATGCCTGCCAAGGCGATGATTTCCCCCGATTCGGCGTGGATGTCGATATCCTCGAGCACCATGTTTTCGTCGTAGCCGAACCAGACGTTCTCGAAACTCACGGAATGGGGACCCCGCTCGATGACGACGGGATTTTCCCTTTCCTTGATGTTCGATTCCTGCTCGATGATGTCGAACACCCTGTCCGCTGCGGCAAGGCCTTCCTGGATGTTGTTGTTGAGCTTGCTCACCTTCTTGACCGGCTCGTAGAGCATCAGCACCGCCGCCAAGAACGAGAAAAAGGTTCCGGGAGTGGATGTACCCTGGATGACGCGATATCCGCCGTACCAGATAATGAAACCGATTCCCAGCCCTCCAAGTATTTCCATTACGGGAGAAGACAGACTTTTGGCCACGGCCTGGGACATTTCGATCTTGAAAAGGTCCGCTGTTTTTTCGCGGAATCTGGTCTTTTCGTGGTTTTCCATGCCGAAAGCCTTCACGATCTTGTTGCCCGCGAAGGTTTCATGCAAAAAGGAATTTAGATCGGCCATGCATTCCTGGCACCCGGTGCTGACCCTTCGGACCCGTCGCCCGAACACGTACACGGGATAGAACGCCAGAGGAAGGATAAACAAGGCGTAAATGGCGAGAAGCCAGTCCCTGTAAAAAATGACGAATATCAGGGAGACTATGGTGAAACAGTCCCGCAAAGCGCCCGTAACAGCCGTCGACACCATCCCTTTGATGATGCTCACGTCGTTTGTCACCCTGGACATGAGACGCCCTGTTCTTTCCTGGTGGAAGAAAGCGAGCGGCAACTCGGAAATGCTCGCGTAAAGCTCGTCCCTCAGCTTCTTGATCACGTTTTGGCCGACGTAGCTCATCAGGTAGGCATGACCGTATTCGGCGGCTCCTCGCATAAAATATATGACGATGACCGCCAATGGGATGACCGTCAACATGAACTTGTTCTTGTTGAAAAAGATTTCGTCCAAGACCGGTTTGACAAGAAAGGCGGACGCGGCGGTCGCGCCTCCGACAAGAAGCATGCAAACCATGGCAAAAACAAGCCTGAATTGGTTTTCCCTGATCAGAACCAATATTTTCTTATGGCGTCTTCTGAGTCTGAATTTTTCTGTTTTCATTGGCCGATTTTTTTTTGCCGCAGTTTCCGAGGGCAGTTCAATCGATTCGACGTCCGAAAGCCGAGTCGGCCAAGGCCGTTATCCGGTTCAGTTCGTCCTCCAAGGCTCTCCGGTATTTCTCCAAACCCGCCTGATCGACATCCTCGGGAACGGAAACGGGCCGACCATAGATCATACGGCATCGCGTAAACGGATAGGGGAGCATGAAGCGGTCCCAAGACGAAAAAATCTTCGCTTTTTCGGCGCTGTACGTCGCGGGTACGATCGGAAAGCCCGTCTTTTTCGCCAACAGGATTACTCCGGACTGCACTTTGAACCTCGGTCCCCGGGGACCGTCGGGTATGACGACTCCGGGCCGGTTTTCGGCCCTCAATGTTTTAATCAATTTCGAAAGCGCCCTCAAGCCTCCCCTGCTTGTCGAGCCCCGCACGGTTTCCTGTCCCTGGGCCTGCAATATCCTGGCGATAATTTCACCGTCTTCCGAACGACTGACAAGGATCGACGCGTTCAACCCCGAATATACATAGCTGAACATCAATATTCGGGAATGCCAGATGGCCCAGATATATTTTCGGCTTTTCATTAGGGATTCCAGCGGTTTTCCTCCCCGAAACTCCAGGTCGCAGGTCCTGAAAATAAAATCGACGAGCATCCTGCCCAATCGTCCGACCGTCCGCCATTTGAATTCGGCAAATTTTTGCCTTTGTTTGGACGAAAGCATCGACATAGCTCACTCCAACATGCTCAGGGCGATTTTCGCGACGCGCTCGGATGCTCCGGGGCCTCCGAAGACGCGACGCATGTTAAGCAGCTGTTTGCGCAGGACGAACAGCTTTTTCCGGTCGCCCAGCATTTTTTCGAGAGCGAACGAGATGTTTCCCGCCGTCGCCTTTTCTTGCAAGAGTTCCGGCAACAGCTCCCTTCCGGCGATCAGGTTTGCCAGGCTGACGTATTTGACGCGGACGAGCGCTTTTCCCACACGGTAGCTCAACGGAGACACTTTATATATAATCACCATGGGAATCCCCGCCAACGCCGCTTCCAGCGTCACCGTGCCGGACGCCGCCACAAGGATTGTCGCTCGTCCGAAAGTCCGGTGCGCGCCGCCCTCTACGATTTCCACATCCAATCCGGCGCGGTTCGCCTCGACAATACTTTCCACGAATTCCCTTTCCAGGGAGGACGCCAGCGAAACCAAGATTTGAAGCTCCAGATGCTTTTCTTTCAGCAAGCGGGCCGCTTTCAGCATGATCGGCAGCAGTTGCAGGACCTCTCGATCTCTGGATCCCGGCAAAAGCCCAAGCACAAGCCCTTTCCCAGTCAACTCCGGCCTTTTCGGAGGAGGGGAAGAATCGAGAAGCGGATGCCCCACGAAAGCGACCGGAACGCCGTGCTTTCGATAGAAGGCTTCCTCGAAAGGGAGGATGACCGCCATTCGGTCCACCAGGCGACGAATTTTTTTTACTCGCCCGGTTCTCCACGCCCAAACCTGGGGGCTGATGTAATACAGGACAGGAATGTTCAGCTTTTTGGCCGTAGCGGCGACAAACAAGTTGAAATCGGGGAAATCGATCAGAACGAGAAGCGTGGGACGAAGTTCTCTAAGCAATTTCCTGGCGGTCCTGATTCCGTGCAGGACTTGGGGAAGCTTGAATAGCACCTCGGTGATTCCAACCACGGACAATGTCTTCGAATCCACGGCGATTCGAACGCCTTCGGCCCGGAGCGCCTTTCCCCCGATACCGACGAACTCCAAGTCCGGCGCTCTTTTTTTCATCGCCCGGACCACCTTGGCGCCGTGGGAGTCGCCCGACGCTTCGCCGGCGATTATCATTACGCGTCGGCCGGAATTGTCGCGTCCCATCGGTCTATATTCCCAAGAACTTTTTTCGGGTCCGCCGGGTCTGCTCCACGATACTTAACGCCACATGAAGAGCATCCCTGCCCATTTTACCAGTGACTTCAGGCGCCACGCGCTCCAAGACCGAATGCACGAACGAAGTCAGTTCGGCTTCCAAGGCATCGGCCTTGGTGAAGCATCTCGTGTCGATTTCAGTACCTGGAATGACGGCTCCGGGAGCGGCGTTTCCGTTTTGCCGTATCACCGTGATCTCCCGGTTGGCGAAATCGACGGATATGTACGCGTCCCGTTGAAACAGCCTCAATTTTCTTTCGTTCTTCAAGGAGATCCGGCTTGCCGTGACGTTTGCCACGCAGCCGCCGGCGAATTCCAGGCGAGCGTTGGCGATGTCCCCGTGCCGCGTCACCACCGGAATTCCAGCCGCTTGAATACTCCTGATTTCCGATTTTACCAAGTTCAGAATGATATCGATGTCGTGTATCATCAAATCGAGAACCACGTCAACGTCGGTCCCCCGAGGCTGAAAGATGCTCAAGCGATGGGATTCTATGAACATTGGGGTTGTCAAGACGTCCTCCAGCGCGATAACGGCTGGATTGAAGCGTTCCAGGTGCCCCACTTGTATAATCAGTCCCCTTGATTCGGCGAGATCGATCAGTTTGTCGGCCTCTTCCAGAGTCGTCGTGATTGGCTTTTCGATAAGCACGTCCACGTCGTTTTCCAGAAAAAGCCTGCTAACCGGGTAATGAAGCGGCGTCGGCACCACAATGCTGACGGCTTCCACCTTGCCGATCAAATCCTCCGGTCTGGAATATGCGGTCGTATTGCAATTGTTGGCGACTGTGGCCGCTTGCCTTGCGTCGATATCGACCACGCCCACCAACTCGGCATCCTGCATGTGGGCGTATTTCTGGGCATGGAACTTTCCAAGATATCCGGCCCCGACCACCCCCACTTTCAACTTTTCCATGTTATCTCTCGAATTTTCTACAGTTTGTCTATTCGGGCGCTTTTTCCCAAGCTTCGATGGAGATTCCTTTTTCGTTGGCCAAGGCTATCATTTCGTCGCGGTCGAACACGACCGCTTTGCCCGCCTCCAGCAACAGGACCTTGGCGCCCGCTTCGGCCATGGTTTCAATGGTTTTGACGCCGGTGGCGGGGATATCGAAGCGGAAATCCTGGTTGGGCTTGCAGACTTTGACCACTACCGCGTCCCTGCCCAAGGATGCCCCTCGTCTGATGGTCGCGTCGGTACCGTCGATGGCCTCCACCGCCAGCACCGAACCGCCCCCCACGACGACGCACTGGCCTATGTCCAAGCGGCCGATCTCCTTTGCGATCCTCCATCCGACTCCCATATCGACTCGTTCGGTGTCGCACGGCTTTCTTTTCGTCCAAAGCCCCCCAGGAGCCAGCAACTCCGGAAGGAGGAAAGTGGATTCCAAGATTTCAATCCCCTCCTTTGCCAAGGCGTCGGCGAACGTGCGCAAAACATTGTCGTCCGAGCTGTGCTTCATCCCAACCATGATCGAAATCGCTTTGAAGTCCGGCTTGATGTCCTGGAAAATCCGCGTCTTCTTGATGCCGCCCATCATAACCGCCCGGTCGACACCGTTCCTTCTGAAAAACTTGATCAGCTTGTTGACCTGGCCTAGATGCATCCATTCGATGGCATCTACATGATCCTTCAAAAGCGGGTCGGCCTCTTTGACGTACGAGGCCGCGTAAACCTCGTATCCTCTTAGACGAGCCTTGTCCGAAAAGATAATGGGAAACTGGCCGCTCCCCGCAATGAGTCCTATCCGTTTTTCCATTTCCGTCGCAATGTCGCCGGCACTGGCGCCATCGAGTCAAATCTGCGCTGCTCAGCGCGTGATGCCTCGTTTGGAAGACTGAATGAATTCAATGAATTTAACCACTTCGGGAACCTGCTCGACCTCGGCCTTGACCCTTTCGATGGCTTCGTTGACCGTGAGTCCGATCCTGAAAATGATTCGGTAGACCTTTTTCAGCTTCAGGACTGCGCTTTCGGAAAATCCCTGGCGTTTCAGCCCCACGGTGTTCATGCCGTGGAGCGTGGCCCTGTCGCCTGCGGCGATCACGAATGGAGGAACGTCCTTCACGACGGCGGACTTTCCTCCGATAAAGGCGTAGTCTCCCACTCTGACAAACTGGTGTATAGCGGTCAAGCCGCCCACGGTCGCGTGGTCTCCTATGGTAATGTGTCCCGCCAGGGTGGCGTTGTTGGCCATGACAACCATGCGCCCGGTCTTGCAGTCGTGGGCGATGTGCGTATAAGCCATCAGGAAATTGTTCTCGCCTATTTCCGTTACGCCCCCGCCGAAACCAGTTCCCCGGTTTATGGTGACGAATTCTCTGATAATCGATCCCGCTCCGATTTTCACGTAGGTCGTCTCGCCCTCGAATTTCAACGACTGAGGAGGAGCGCCTATGGAGGAAAACTGGTAGATTTGGCAGTCTTTCCCTATGGAAACGAACGGTTCGATTACGGCGTGAGGCCCGATTTTCGTGCCGGCGCCGATGGTGACGTCCTCGTGGACAATGGCGTAGGGACCTACCTCGACATTTTCGTCCAACTCGGCTTTCGGACTGACGATCGCGGTGCTGTGAATGCTCATGCCTTATCCCCCACTGTAGCGAGAAACTCGGCTTGGGCTACTACCTCTTCGTTCACAAAAGCCGTGCCTTTCATTTTAACCGCATTTTTTCGCTGTTTCAGCATCTCGACGACGAAAATCAACTGGTCGCCCGGCGTTACGGGCTTTCTGAACTTGACGCTGTCGATACCCATGAAATACATCAACGAACCTTTTCTCTCGGGAGGAAGGGCTTCGAAATAGAGAATCCCGCCCGCCTGCGCCATGCCTTCCACGATCAGCACGCCTGGCATGATGGGCGCTCCCGGAAAATGTCCCTGGAAAAACGGTTCGTTGATGGTGACGTTTTTCAGAGCCGTGATCTTTTCGCCGGACACGACCTCCAAAACCCGATCCACCATCAGGAATGGATACCTGTGGGGCAAATACGAGACAACTTCCTTGATATCGAGTATGTTCGACATGTTTGTTTCCTCTGCGTCTTTTAGGATCAAAAGTGGCTCCGCAAGCGAAAAAAAGCGAGTCAATCATTTTCGGCGTCGCGGGAAGCGGACAGTTTTTCAACCAGTTTTTCGAGTTTTGCTATTTTCTTTTTCAATTCCGGGAGTTCCGGCACGACGTTCTGTACTCTCAACCAATGCCGATGGTCGATCGCGGGCGCTCCCGAGACGACCGCCTTTTCGGGGACGTCCTTCGCGACCCCTGCGGTCGGACCGACAATGGCTCCGTCGCCGACGCTGACGTGTTGCGCCGTGCCGGACCTGGCCGCCATGATAACGTGCCTTCCGATTTTGGTGCTTCCCGCCAAACCCGTTTGCGCCACGAGTATGCTGTTTTCGCCGATTGTCACGTTATGGGCGATTTGAACTTGGTTGTCCGTCTTGACCCCTGCGCCTACATGGGTGATCCCGAAGGTGGCCCTGTCGATGGCGTTCAAGGCGCCGATCTCTACGTCGTCGTCGATCTGCACGACCCCGATCTGGGGAATTTTTTCCCATTTTTCGCCGTCGGGGGCGAACCCGAAGCCGTCGCTGCCGATCACGGTGCCGGCATGAACGATGCATCGGTTCCCGATTTTGGTGCCCCAGCCTATAGTAACGTTGGGATAGACTACGACGTCGTCGCCCAGCACGCAACCGTCCCCGATATACACGTGAGGATAGATCGCGGCCCTGTCCCCGATCGTCACGTTGTCGCCGACCACGACGAAAGGACCGATGCCGCAATCTTTTCCGCAGTTGAAATTCTTGCCTGCGTACGCCGGGCGGTTCGGCTCCCAACGGGGATGGAGGGGCGGGAAAAAGAGCCTCATGATTTTCGCCCAGGCGGCCCTCGGATTTTTGGTCTTGATCAGGCATAGACCTTCCGCCGCGTATTTCTCGCAATCCTTGAAGGACCCGGGCACGATGGCCGCGCCTGCGGCGGTCGAGGACAGGTTTTTCAAATATTTGGGCTCGCCCGCCAAAGTGACGTCGTCCGGACCCGACCGCTCAAACGGCGCGACGCCCCTTATCGCCCTTTCGGCATCGCCGACAAACTCCGCCTCCACGTATTGCGCAATGAACGAAACTGTCTTTTCGACCTTGCTTTTCATCTGCGAACCTTCCCTGCGCATATTGGCAGACTCTTTGCGAAAATCGTCATTTCCCTCATCGAGCCTTCTTGTTGTAGGCTTCAATAACCTCGTCGGTAAGGTCTATGGAATCGGGGAAATAGACCGCGCCGCATTCCCGTCTTTCTAAAATCATGAGATATCCACCCTTCTTGCCCATTTCCTTGACGAGTTCGGTGACCTCCTTTTGAATTTTACCGATCAATTCCCTTTCCTTCTCCTTTAGATCGCCCACGTATTTTTTTTCCATGAACTGGAGGTCGTTCACCTTCATCCGGAACTCGCGTTCCTTCTCGTCGCGGGTCTCTTTGCCCATCACGAGAGCTTCCCGCTCGAGTTTTTCCTTGAGTCCCATGACCTCCTTTTCCATGGTCTTGAGTTCGGCCTGCATCGCGTCGTGCTTTGTGGACATCTGCGCCTCCGCCGCCTTTCCGGCGCTGGAATTCTCCAGCACGCGCTGATAGTCCACCACGCCTATTTTCGCCACATCGGCCGCATTGGCCCCCGTCGATGCCGCAAAGACAAAACACACGGCAAACAAAACAAATTTCAAACGTTCCGACATTCGAATCCCCCCTAAATATTTGGGTAAGTTTTACTCATCTTAAAACGCGGCGCCCATGGAAAATTCCCATTGTCCGCGGTCGTCCTCTTCCTCGTGGTCGAGTATATAGCCGTACTCCAGGCGAATAGGCCCCATGGGGGAATACCACCGGACTCCGCCTCCGGCGCTTCGCCTCAAATCGCCCAAATCGATTCCTTCGTCCTTGCTGAAGACGTTGCCGGTATCGAAAAACAGAACGCCCGTGAGGCCGGCTTTTTTAACTAACGGAAAAAGATACTCGATATTTAATTGCACGTATTCCTCGCCGCCGGTTTTGAGACCTTCCTCGTCCGGGACATATATATCCCGGTAGTCGAACCCTCGCATGGAATCTATGCCGCCCAAGTAGAATTTTTCGTAGTCCGGAAGCAGCTTTCCGGAACTCTCGTTTACCCAGCCGCCCTCGACATGGAGAAACCCCACCGTTTCCCAGAACAAAGGAATGTAAACGCCCGCTTCCGCAGTAATCTTGGTGAAACCGATATCGCCGCCGAGGCCGGCGTACTTTACGGTCAGCGCGTGGTTCTGGCCTTCGGTCGGGTTGAAAATCCGGTCCCTGGTGTCGTACCGAATCGACGTGGAAACGCTGCTTTCGGTGTTTTCCCCCTCCAACTCCCTGATGGTTTTGGAAGCGTCGTCGGATATATCCGTGATATCGGCCGTCTCGTACTTATAGGAAAGATACAGTCTCGTATAGTCGAAGACGGGATAGGATGTCCGTATATTGCCGCCGGTGGAGTCCTTGTCATATTCGTGGTAATCCCTCTCCCATTTGTACAGATCGAATCCAGCCGAGAGAGGAATGTCGAACAGCCACGGTTCGGTGAAGCTCAACGTATACCGGCTAGAGGTTCCGCCCAGGGTTCCCTTCAATTCGAGGATTTGCCCTCTGCCGAACAAGTTTCTCTGGGAAATGGAACCCACCACGAACATGTTCTCCACGCTGCTGTAGCCGCCACCGAAACTGAAAGCCCCCGTGGGCTTCTCCTTGACGTCCACGACCAGCACCATGGAATCCTCGGTGCTTCCCTTCCGCGTGTCCACTTTGACGTCCTCGAAATAGTCGAGGCGGTACAAATCCCTGACGCCCCGTTTCAACAATCGACCGCTGTAAAGCTCCTGTTCGTACACCTTCAGTTCGCGACGAATGACCTTGTCGCGCGTCTTGGTGTTTCCGGCGATCACGATTTTTTCGAAATGGACCAAAGGCCCCTTTTTGATATTGTAAGCGATATCCACTGTCAAAGCCGCGTCGTTCTGGTCGATGACCGGATTGATGTCGGCGTAGGCGTATCCCTCGTCGGAATACCGGTCCGTAATGGTCAGGACGTCGTTTCTCACTACCTCCCGGTTATAGAAGGTCTCCTTCGAAATCTTTACGTGTTCCATAAGAACTTCCTTGGGGAGCACCAAGTCTCCCAGCACGTCCACCTTCCCGACCTTGAATTGAGGACCTTCGTCGATCTTGATGGTGATGTCGATCCATTCCTCCTGGAATTCGACCTTCGGTTCGCCCACTTTGGCCTGGATGAAACCGTGGTTCTGGTAAAAAGCCGATATCCGTGCCGCGTCCTGGGTCAAGTCCTCCCTCTTCAAATCCCCCGAAGAGGTCAACCACGAGAAAAAACCTTTCTCGGAAGTTTTCATCAGGTTTTTAAGCTCTTTATCGGTATAGGTTTCGTTGCCCTCGAGAAAAATATTCTTTATCCTTATCTTTCCGCCTTCGTCTATCACGAACTTCAAATCGGCCTGGTTGTTCTCGAGATCTTCGATTTCATAGCTCACTTTGACATTGTGGTAATTCTTTTCCTTGTAGATGGTCTCGATCCGCTCCATGTTGCTGTTGATCCGGAAAACGTTGAGAATGGAACCCGTGCGTATGTCAAGGTTCTCCTTTATTTCCTCCTCGCTGAAAATCGTATTTCCGCTTATCCTGATCACGCGGACCGTCGCTTTTTCCCGAACCTTGAAAACAATCGTCTTGCCTTCCGGAGTGTCTTCGGCCTCGACCCGGACATCCTCGAAATACCCCATCCCGAACACGTTTTTCAAATCCTGGGAGAGGCTTTTCGCTAGAAACACGTCGCCGGGGGCGGTCTTGATCTGCCTTTTAATGGCGTCGGCCTCGATTCGGTTGTTTCCCTCCACGACGACATCCTTGACTCTCTCTCGCTTAAAGAGCTTCAATCCGATGTCCTTCGTTATTTCGCGAAGCTTGAGAGAAAGATCGGCCGCGCCTCCCCCTTCCTCGAAGAATATCCACGGGGGCCGATCCGAAAACGTTTCCGCCATCTTCACGTCCAGGCTGAACTTTTTTCCTATCCAAGTGAGACTTCCCCAAATCACATGATCGGCTCCGGCAAGGGTTCCCATTTCCCTCGTCTTCTCGACGCTTTCGATCCGATCGGGCGGAGTCGTTCCCTCGGGTAGTTGCGCGACGTCCGCTCCCGCCTCCTCCAGCTGCTTGGAGAGGACTTCGGGAATTTCGTTTCTGAGCCGGGTCCGTTCCTCGCCGGCGTTAATCTCGAACGGCAGGATCAATACCCTGACTTTTTCGAGGCAGTAAGCAGTAGATGGCGTGATTAAAGCCAAGACTGACAACAGGATGTAAAATCGTCTCTTCATGCAATCCTCAATCCGTTTCAACAATTTTTCCGTCCATTATAGTCACGCGCCGAGACATGAAAGATGCAAGCTCCATATTGTGGGTCACGACAATCAAGGTCATTCCCAACTCCTCGTTGAGTGTAAGCAAAAGTCTGTGGACCTGCTCGCTGTTTTTCTTGTCCAGGTTGCCCGTAGGCTCGTCGGCCAACAGAATCAAGGGGTTTAGCACCAGGGCGCGCGCCAAGGCAACCCTTTGTTGCTCTCCTCCGGAAAGGTCGGTCACTCTGTGGTGCAAGCGGTCCGCCAATCCGACCCGGAGCAGTATCCGCTCGGCCGACTCCTCCGCTCTCTCCTTGTTCATCGCGTTGATCAAACAAGGCATCATGGTATTTTCCAACGCGCTGAACTCCGGCAAAAGATGATGGAACTGAAAGACAAATCCTATGGACCGGTTTCGGAACCTGGCCAGCTTTTCGTTGTCGAACCGAAAAATATCCCTTCCCTGAAACAGGATTTTGCCGTCGTCCGGACGGTCCAAAGTTCCAAGCAAATTCAAAAAGGTGGATTTGCCAATTCCCGACGCCCCCACTATGGCCAAGGTCTCTCCGGAAGAAATGTCGAAATCGACGTCCTTCAGGATTTCGATTCGGGCCTTTGTGTTGTCGAAGCTTTTGCAAAGGCCCCGAACGGAGACGAACTCCTTTGAAACCTCGCCGTCTTCCTTCGCGGGATAGGAATTGTCGTCGATCTCTAAATTGTCAACCATAGCGAATCGCCTCGACCGGGTTCAGTTTCGACGCCTGACGGGCCGGATACAGGGTAGCCAGAAAACATATGACCATGGCGGCTGTCGCGATCAGAAATATGTCAAGACCTTCCAGCTTCACCGGAAGGGTGGTGATGTAATAGACATCCCCCGGCAACTCGATGAACTTGTATTTCTCCAGAAGCTTGGAAAGCACGATCCCCAAAACGACTCCGATGGAAGTGCCTATCGCTCCTATGACGACGCCCTTGATGACGAAAATCTTTCCAATGCTGGAATCGGTCGCGCCCATGGCCTTTAAAATCGCGATGTCCCGGGTTTTTTCCATCACGGTCATGATCAATGTGCCGGCGATATTGAAGGCGGCGACCAGGACAATCAGAGCCAGAATGATGAACATGACCGTCTTTTCGAGCTTCAACGCGGAAAACAGGTTCCGGTTCATTTGCATCCAGTCCCTGGCCCAGTAGGGAAAACCCAGTTTCGAGACGATTTTTTCTCCGATCTCGCCGGCTTTGTAGATATCGTGTACCCGCACTTCGATGCCGGTGACCGATTCGCCCATTCGCAGGAGTTTTTGTGCATCCTCGAGGTTTACGTACGCCAGAGAACCGTCGTATTCGTACATGCCCGACTCGAAAATGCCCGACACCCTGAAGCGCTTCATTGCGGGAACATGGCCCACAGGCGACAAAATACCCGTCGGGGATATCAGATAAATCGATTCTCCCTTGTACACCCCGAGACTTCTGGCAAGCTCCTTCCCCAGGACGATAGAGGGTTCCTGGTCTTTCAGGGTGGACGATTCGTCGCGCGCTTCGGGAGGGGGAACGCCGTTGAACACCTTCACCACGTCCGTGACCGTTTTCGGATCGACTCCGCGCACCACCGCCCCCGAAACGCCCGTGGCGGACCTGAGCATGGTCTGTGTATAAATGAAAGGAGTGGCGGCATCCACGCCCTCGGTCGATTCGATCATTTCGAGGACGTCCCTGTAGTCCGAGAATCCGCCGCCGTGGCGCATTACCACCAAATGAGACTCCACGCCCAAAATGCGGTCTTTCAGGTCCGACTCGAATCCTGCCATCACCGCGATTACGATAATGAGAGCCATCACCCCCACAGTGACTCCGGCGATGGACAATACCGTAATCAGGGAAATGAACGTCTCTTTCTGTTTTGCCCGGAGATACCTGGCACCTACGAAAAGCTCGAAGGACATTGGATCGTCCCCTTCACACCCGTCTCATGTGCGGAAAGAAAATGACCTCGCGAATCGAAGCCGAATCGGTGAACAACATGACAAGCCTGTCTATGCCGATACCCTCCCCGGCGGTCGGCGGCATTCCGTATTCCAAGGCCTCGATATAGTCCTCGTCCATGAAATGGGCCTCCTGGTCGCCCGCGTTTCGATCTTCCACCTGCATCAAAAAGCGATCCCTTTGATCCTCGGGGTCGTTCAACTCGGAAAATCCGTTCGCCAACTCCCGTCCGGCGATAAAAAGCTCGAAACGGTCCGTCAATTCCGGATTGGCGTCGCTTTTTCTGGAAAGCGGGGAGACCTCGACGGGATAGCCCGTTATAAAAGTAGGCTGGATCAGGTTCGGCTCCACGAGCGCGTCGAACAGCTTGGTGATTACCTTCCCCAATCTGCGGGTCTTGGTGACTTTGACGCCTCTTTCTCCAGCCACTTTCAACAACGCGTCCTTGTCGCCTAACAGAGCGGGATCGACCCCTCCTATTTCCTCCAGCGACTGCGCCAGGGTCATGCGACGCCAAGGGCCGGAAAAATCGATGGTATTCCCCTGGTATTCCACCCTTTCCTCGCCGTGGACCGCGCGCGCGACACGCCGAATCATTTCTTCGGTCAGCTCCATCAAATCTTCGTACACCGCATAGGCCTGGTAGAATTCCAACATCGTGAACTCGGGATTGTGCTGGGTCGAAACGCCTTCGTTTCTGAAGTTTCTGTTGATCTCGAAAACCCGTTCGAATCCGCCCACGACCAAGCGCTTCAAATATAGCTCGGGGGCGATCCGAAGGTACAGATCCATGTCCAACGCGTTGTGATGGGTCGTGAAAGGCGTCGCGTCCGCCCCCCCGGGAATCGGTTGCATCATCGGCGTCTCGACTTCCAAAAAATCCCGCTCCGTCAGAAATTCCCTTATGTTTTGAACGATTTTGGAACGTTTCAAGAATTTGGTTCGCGTCTCCTCGTTCGTAATCAAATCGAGATATCGTTGTCTATAGCGTTTCTCGGGGTCCTTGAGGCCGTGGAATTTTTCGGGAAGGGGTCTGTGGGACTTGCTCAGCAACCTGAATCGCCTTGCCAGAAGGGTCCATTCCCCTGTCTTCGTCTGGAACATTTCTCCGCTCACCCCGACGAAATCCCCCACATCGAGCTTCTTGAACAAGGAGTAGGCTTCGTTTCCGATCAAATCTTTGCGAAGATACGCCTGAAGCTGACCCGTGCGGTCCCTGAACCTGACGAAAGCCGCTTTCCCGAAGCGATTGACTGCCATCATCCTTCCTGCAAGGGTGAAGATGGGCGCCGGTTCCGCCGTCAACTTCTCCGGGGTCTTATCTGTCAATTCCTTGATTCCCGCGATCGTGTCGGCAACCTTGAAATCGTTGGGAAAGAGCGCCAAACCCTCTTCCTTGAGCTGTTGAATCTTTTCTTTTCGTTTGTCGAGAATCGTACTGTCTTTTTCCATTTTTACCCGTTCGTCGGAATTTTCGTATACGTATGTAAAAAGAGGTGCTTCTCTTCCGGCTCGTCAACCGAAAAACAAAACCGCTTTGCAAACAATACCATGCCGCGACCTTCCGCGACCGACAAAAATCCGCGACCGGCAGGAAGGCCAAGCTGAATTTGCTAACGTATTTGGCCGATGGTGTCAAGCTTAAGTTGGAGATTGCGCGATCTTAATTTTCAGCGTCATTCTGGTGCCTTCGCCCTGCGTGCTCTCCGCGTCCAGCTGGCCCTCGTAGGATTCCAGGATGCTGTGTACGATGGAGAGACCGAGGCCGGTACCCTCGGCTTTCGTGGTGTAGAAAGGGGCAAATATCAATTTGATCTGATCGGGAGATATGCCGCAACCGTCGTCGGAAATTTCTATGAACGCGCAGCCGCCCTCCCCTTTTATTTTCACGCTGATGTTCCCGGAACCGTCGATGGCTTCCGCCGCGTTCAGCAAAAGGTTCCACAGGACCTGTCGCAGGTGGACCGGGTCCATTTCCACCCGAATGTCCGGTTGAAAATCCTTGGAAATCGCAATCCTGTCGATGCAATTCTTGTCTTTTTCGAACAAGGACAGGGTTTCCTCGACCGTTTGGTCCAGGATCAAAGGCCGCGATCTGCCTTTCGGAGGCCTCGCGAACATAAGAAAATCGCCGACCAACGTACTTAGACGGTCCGCCTCCCTTAATACGATCTTCATCAACTTGTCATGGAGAGGGTCGTACTGTATTTCCTCTCGCAAAATCTGGATGGAACCCGTCAGGGAGGCCAAGGGATTTTTAATTTCATGAGCCAATCCGGCGGCCATTTCCCCCACTGCGGCCATCTTTTCAACCCTTTTCACGTGTTCCTCCATGGATTGGAGCTTCTTTTTCGCCCCGCGTTCCCGTTCAGCCAAAAAGCTGCTCAAGAGAGCGACCCCGATACATGCCAACGCAACGATTACGATTTTGTAAACCACGTAGGTCCAGTCGTAATAGTTTGCGGTGAGCGCCGTTTTCATACCGAACGGATTTATGATCCCCTTGAATTCCAATCCGACCAGAAAAGCGTACTGCAACACGCACAACAAGGCTATGATCATGCTGCCCATCCTGAACAACAGGATGCTCGTGAATACGATCAATAAAAGGTAGAGAAAGGAAAATATGCTTGAAAAACCGCCCGTGACGAGAATGATCATAGTCACGACGAACGTGTCCATCCCCAGCTGAAAATAGGCGAACCCTCGCCCCTGCTTCACCCATCTGATGGCGACCGCGTATATGAAAGAAAGGACGAATACGAAAACGATCAATCCGTAAAGAACAAGAAGAGGCACGGACAAATAGGAGGTCTCGCCAAGCTGGAACATCATGGTGGACCCCAAAAGAAGCGTGGTGAAAACGACTCTGAAGAACATGAGCCATTTCAACCCGCGTAATAATTCAGGATCGGTCTTTTTCAAAATTCCAAGTCTAATGCGAAGTAATCGCTCCGGCCATCTTGAAAATAGGCAGGTACATGGCTATAACCAGACCGCCGATGGTCACGCCGAGAAAAACCAGCATGAACGGCTCTATCATGGCGGTAAGGTTCTCCACCGCCTGGTCCACTTGCTCGTCGTAAAAATCCGCGATTTTCTCCAGCATGGCGTCCAAGGCGCCCGTGGATTCTCCCACCGCGATCATTTGGCACACCATTGCCGGAAAAACGCCGGTTTCCGCCAAAGGATCCGCCATTGTCCGCCCCTCGGCTATGCCCGTCCGAACATTGTAGATCGCTTTTTCTATGGTTTTGTTACCGGCCGTCTTGGCCACGATGTCCAAAGCTTCCAGAATGGCCACGCCGCTTGACAGCATAGTGCCCATGGTCCTTGTAAATTTCGCCACGGCCACCTTGCGAAGCAAGATTCCGAATACCGGGAGCTTAAGAACGAGACTGTCGATAACTTCGGTTCCTTTTTCCGTCTTGTAAAACTTTTTAAAAGCGAAACTGAACAGGAAAAGGCCTATGATGATATAGAGAATGTTTGCCTTGGTCCAATTGCTGACGTTTACGACCAGCATGGTGAACGCCGGCAGCTCGCTTCCGAAATCCGCGAACATCTCCTGGAAAACCGGAATGACGAACACAAGGATTACGCCCACGACAACAACCGCGATTATTATGGTAATGATCGGGTATGTCATGGCGCCCTTCACTTGGGCCTTCAGCTTGGCCGCCTTTTCCAGGTAGGCCGAGAGGCGCTTCAATATCGTATCCAAAATACCGCCCGCCTCTCCGGCCGCAACCATGTTGACGAAAAGATTGTCGAAGTGATCCGGATACTTCTTCAAAGCCTCCGCAAGCGTCGCCCCGCCCTCGACCGACTCCTTGATGTTCTTAAGCATTTTCTGGAACGTCTTGTTCTCCTGTTGAGAGCACAGGATGTCGAGACACTGGATAATCGGAAGTCCGGCGTCGATCATTGTGGAAAATTGCCGGCAAAACAATATGATGTCGGCTTGCGTGACTCTGGGTTGCAGAAAGGATACGTTCTCGAAAAGATCCTTGGGCTTTTTCTTGACTTTGGTGGGGGTGATTCTCATCCTGCCGAGGTTGGCGCGGACAGTATCCTCGCTTGGACTATCCATTTCGCCTTTCTGTATATTGCCGAGTTTGTTTTTTCCTTCCCATATGTAAACCGTCATGCGCTAAAACCCTCCGTTTCCAACTTGATCGAAAATTAGCGAGTATATAGGGGAAATCGAATCCATTCGATTTTTACAACCCGGAACGATCCTCGTTTCTTAACAAAAATCACAGCTCGTTATCGGGCGAGAAAAGGAGTTTCTCGAACATCAGGCAAGTTAATATCATAAACTGGATTAAACGACAACTAGCTTTCCATGAAAAAGCCTCGAAACCGGACCCGGCGCGCAGCGGCTCCCGGAAAAACGGCCCGATTCGCCCCGCGCTTGACGAATCCGTCCAACATTTTCCTTGTCAATTCTTTCCGATGCTTATATTTTTATTCCGTTTTCAAATTTCCGTAACCCGGTTCAAATTCCGAAAAAATTTCAGGAAAAAAATTGACCACATCCGATTCGCAAGAAAAAAAAGACCTCACGGTCATAACCACTCACGCGAACGCCGACTTCGACGCGGTGGCGTCGCTTTTGGCGGCCCAAAAGCTCTATCCCGGAGCCGTCGTCGTATTTCCGGGTTCCCAGGAACAAACCCTCCGGAACTTTTTCATCAGTTCCATGGCCTACCTGTTCAATATGGCGGACATTAACGACATCGACTTTTCCGATGTTCGAAAGCTGGTGCTCGTGGATACCCGGCAACCCGGCAGAATCGGAAGCCTCGCTTCCCTGGCCGACAATCCCGACGTGGAAATCCACGTCTACGACCATCATCCCGCCATGGGAGAAGACATCAAGGGGAGATTCGAGACGATCTCGTCGACCGGCGCCACGGTCACCATTCTTACCGAGCTGATGCTGGAGAAAAACGTGGAAATCGCCCCGGACGAAGCCACGATCATGATGTTGGGCATTTACGAGGATACTGGTTCGTTCACGTTTCCCTCCACCACAGTCAGGGATTTCGAGGCCGCCGCCGCGCTGTTGTCCAAAGGCGCCAATCTGAACACGGTCTCCGATCTTATCGCAAGGGAGATCACTCCGGAACAAGTCGGCCTTTTGAACGACATGATCCAAGGGGCGGTCCACTACAATATCAACGGCGTCGATATCGTGGTTACGACGGTCAACACGGACAACTACGTGCCAGATTTCGCCTTTCTGGTGCATAAAATGGTCCGCATGGAAAACCTGAACGTCATATTCGCCCTGGCGGGCATGGGAAACAAGATTTACGTGACCGCCCGCAGTCGCGTTCCGGAGGTAAACGTCGCCGCCATAGTCGGCGAGTTCGGGGGAGGAGGGCATTCCTACGCCGCCGCAGGGACTATTCGCGGGAAAACGCTTGTCCAGGCCCAGCACGAATTGGTCGACCTTTTATATAAAAGCATACGATCCCGCCGTCTGGCTTCGGACCTGATGAGTTCCCCAGCCATTACGGTCGGCCCCCAGGTGACGTGCGGCAAGGCCAACGAGCTTCTCACCCGATACAACATCAACGCGCTGGTGGTTTCCGCAAAGAACGGGGACAAGGACGAGTTGAAAGGGTACATCACGCGCCAAGTCATCGAAAAGGCGCTGTTCCACAAACTCGACGACCTGCCCGTGAGCGAATACATGACGTCGGAATTCGAATCAGTCGCCCCCGACGCCGACATCTCCGAAATCCAGGACAAGATAATCGGAAACAAGCAACGCGTCCTCCCGGTCATCGAAAACCAAACGATTTTAGGCGTAATCACAAGGACCGATCTGCTCAACCACTTGGTCAGAAAATCCGAACTGATTTCCGACAACAGCCCCGACCCGCTCAAGGAAAACATCCGCGCCCGCACGAGGAACGTCAAGAAATTCCTCAAGGAACGCCATTCGGCCCGCATCATGCACATCTTGAGGACCGTAGGCGAAACCGCGGACGAAATGCATCTTAACGCCTACGTCATCGGCGGTTTCGTGAGGGACTTGTTTCTTTACCGGAACAACGAGGACGTCGATATCGTGATCGAGGGCGAAGCCATCGCGTTCGCGAAAAAATACGCCAGGAGGTTCGACGCTCGCGTCCATTCCCACCGCAAGTTCGGGACCGCCGTCATAATCTTTTCGGACGGCTTCAAAGTGGACGTGGCCTCCGCCCGGATGGAATACTATCGGTTCCCGGCAGACCTTCCCACCGTGGAAATGAGTTCCCTGAAACTCGACCTGTTCCGGCGCGACTTTACCGTCAACACGCTGGCTATCCAACTGAACCCCGACAAGTTCGGAATCCTCATCGATTTTTTCACCGGCCTGAAGGACATCAAGGAAAAAACCATTCGGGTGTTGCACAACCTCAGTTTCGTGGAGGACCCGACAAGGGTCTTCAGAGCCATACGGTTCGAACAGCGTTTCGATTTCTCCATCGGAAAACTCACCGAGGGTTTGATCAAGAATGCCGTGAAAATGGAATTTTTCAAACGGCTGAGCGGCCGCAGGGTCTTCAACGAAATCAAGCTGATCCTGGAGGAGGAATCCCCCACCCCGGCGATCGTTCGCATGAACGACTACAACCTTCTGAAAGTGATCCATCCGTCGCTGGTGCTCGACAAGGAGCTGATCAACCTGCTCGATTCCGCCAAAAATGTGATCGCGTGGTTCGATTTGCTTTTTCTCGAGGAAACCTACATGAAATGGGTCGTCTATTTCCTGATCCTGACCAGGCACGCCGACGAGCCCATGGCGGCCGAGGTCTGCTCGCGCCTGGAACTTGCCCCCAAACACACCAAAATCTTCTGCGGAGAACGATTCGAGGCCGACCAATGCCTCCACTGGCTGGAAAGATTCGCGCCAGCGAAAAACAGCGTCCTTTACGAAAAGCTCCAGGGGTTCAAAACCGAACTCGTCCTCTACATGATGGCCTCGACAAGCAGAGAAAAGGTCAAGAAGGCCGTCTCTCATTATTTCACCAAATTGCGCTACATTAAAACTTCCATCAAGGGCGACGACCTGATAAAAATGGGCTTGCCCCCCGGACCTGCATTCCGCGAAATTCTAGACGAGATTCGCGACGCCGCCCTCGACGGTTCGATCAAGGACAAAAACGACGAAATCCGGCTCGTGGAAAGACTGGTTCGAGACCGGAACAGGGGAACGGAAAGCCGAAAATCGGAAAACTGAGGCGATTATGAACAAACTGTTCGTGTACGGCACTTTGAAAAAGGGCTGCGGCAACCACGATTTGGTGGCCCCCTATTGCGAATCCATCGTGAAAGGAACGGTCGAAGGCTACCGCAAAGAATACAACGGCACCCTGCCCTACGCAGTGCCCAGCCCGCAAGATCTCCTGGAAGGCGAACTTTTTAGATTGCGCGACGCGCATGAAATCCTGCCGATGGTCGACGTGCTCGAAGGATACTACGACGATAACGAACTCTATGTCCGAAAGGTGGTGAAAGTAGCGTTGGCGGATGGTTCTTCGGTGAATGCGTATATGTACGTGGGAGGCAGCATATGCGAAAACGAGGATTACGGCCGAAAATGAAAACATATGGATGCCAATGAAGTCGGTCGAACGCGCGAAAAGCGACCGAATGCATAGCTTGACATTGTAAACTTAACGGGTAACATGCCGAATTTATCGACCCGTGCGGTTGGAGGGCGGTGCAATTCCCCCCTTGAGGGGGGAATTGCGACCCGACCGCACAAAGTCGAAATATTTCAATTGATTGCGGCTTATGTTTACGATGTCAAGATAGAGGGCAATGAACATTCATCAGTTCCATTTTTTGGAAGTTAAAAATCCTTAGCAGAGTAAATTTCGCTTGCGGCCCAACAAAAAGGAGTTCGGGTATCGAGGCGATTCGCAATAACGAGTTGCGTTGGTTCGATTATTTTGCCAAATTTCGCATATAAGACTTCAATACCAGTAAACGATCTGATAAAAACGAAACTTTTGTCGGTTCCGGCGTTCTCGAAATTCGAACTGGATTCGCGGCAAACTTTTCGGAGGATTTGAAAGAGGCAAATTAACCATATATTCACATTAAACGATTGATCGCACAATCGGAGGAACCATACGGACAGGAGATTTCGAATGGCTGACAAAAAGAGAATCTTGAGCGGAATGCGCCCCACGGGCCCGCTTCATCTTGGAAACCTTCACGGGGCACTTTTAAACTGGGTGAAAATGCAGGACGAATACGAATGTTTTTTCTTTATAGCCGACTGGCACGCCTTGACCAGCGACTATGAAAATACAGGCAAGATTACCGGCTTCGTCCGGGAAATGATGATCGACTGGCTGAGCGTCGGACTCGACCCCGAAAAAAGCACTCTGTTCGTGCAATCGGACATCAAGGAACACGCGGAGCTGTTCCTCCTTCTCTCCATGATCACGCCCGTGCCGTGGCTGGAACGTAATCCGACCTACAAGGACCAGATCGTGCAGCTGTCCAACAAGGACCTGTCGACCTTCGGCTTTCTGGGCTACCCCGTGCTCCAGGCCGCCGACATCATCATGTACAAGGCCAACGGAGTCCCGGTCGGAATCGACCAAGTGCCCCACGTGGAAATAACCCGCGAAATCGCTCGCAGGTTCAATTATCTATACGGCGAAATCTTCCCCGAACCCGATTCCATCCTGACCCAGACTCCCAAAATCCTGGGCACGGACCGCCGCAAGATGAGCAAGAGCTACAACAACGCCATCTATCTGGCCGACAGCCCGGACCAGATCCGCAAGACGGTCTCCACGATGATAACCGACCCCCAGAGAGCCAGAAAGGCCGACCCGGGAAATCCGGAAGTCTGCAACGTTTTCGAGTTCCACAAAATCTACACGGACGAGAAAATCGTCGCCAGGATCGACAAGCAGTGCCGCGTCGCCGAAATCGGTTGCGTGGAATGCAAGAAGATCATGGCCGAAAGCCTGGTGGATGCCCTTGCGCCTATCCGGGAAAAGCGCGCCTACTATATGGAAAAGCCCGACCTGGTGGAGGAAATCATCGGGACCGGGGGCGAAAAGGCACGCGCCGTGGCAACAAAGACCATGCAGGAAGTCCGGTCCGCCCTCAAAATCTGACCAAGGGAACCTCATGGACGAAGATATCTACAAAGTGAAGGTGGAAAACATTTTCGAGGGTCCCATGGATCTTTTGATTCACCTGATCAGGAAAAACGAGGTGGATATCTACGACATTCCGATCGCGCTCATTACCGATCAGTACCTCGAATATCTGGAATGGATGAAGGCCATGAACATCGATCTGGCGGGCGAGTTCCTGTTCATGGCCGCCACCTTGGCCTACATCAAATCCAAGATGCTTCTTCCCAGCCACGGCGACGAAGAGGACGAGGAGGATCCCCGGATGGAGATTGCCCGGCCGCTGCTGGAATACTTGAAAATGAAGCAGGCGGCCGAGGAATTGGCGCAAAGACAGTTGCTGGGCGAATACACCTTCGCCCGCAAACCCGGCAAGATAGACATACCGTCCGACGCGGAGGAGACCTTCGTCCGCGTCGGACTTTTCGAACTTGTGGAAGCCTTCAAGTCGATCCTGGAAAACGTCGAGGC
This sequence comes from uncultured Desulfobacteraceae bacterium, assembly GCA_964575975.1. Lineage (GTDB taxonomy): Bacteria > Desulfobacterota > Desulfobacteria > Desulfobacterales > SKZT01. Next base: position 2,903 of record CAZNTU010000022.1, on the reverse strand, counting down.
CGAACACCGGGTCGATTTCAACGACGACCGCTTCACATTGAAGGACCGCATGGCGGAATTGGTGGAGATTCTGGAGGAACGGGGCTCCGTCACGTTCCTGGAGCTTTTCCCGGAAAAACCCGAACGTTACCTGATCGTCATCACCTTTCTCGCGACCCTCGAAATGGTCAAGCTGAACCTGGTCCGCGTCGTGCAAAACACCCAGAACGGAATCATCAGGCTTTTCTACGTATGATGGAAGACCTCAAGAACATCGTGGAAAGCCTTGTATTCGTCTCGGAGTCGCCCTTGAGCATCGAGCGGATGCGCAAAGCGATCCCCAACGTCGAGACCGCAGAAATCCGCGAGGCAGTGCAGGCTTTGGCGCAGGAGTACGAAACAAGAAAGGGAGGCTTCGTTTTAAAGGAAGTCGCCGGCGGGTTCCAGTTCAGGACCCGCCCCGAATACCATGAATGGATCAAGAACCTGGTCCAGCCCAACCCGGTGCGCCTGAGCAAGGCCACCCTGGAAACCTTGGCTATCATCGCCTACAAGCAGCCGATCATCAGAAGCGACGTGGAACACATCCGCGGAGTCGATTGCGGCGGCATCATCCGCACCCTGTTGGATCGAAAACTCATCCGGATTCTTGGAAGAAAGGAAATTCCGGGAAGACCCCTTATCTACGCCACCACGAATTATTTCCTGGAACTCTTCGACCTCAAAAACCTGAGAGACCTTCCCACGCCGAACGAAATCGACGCCTTGGAAGCCCATCCCGAAGAAACCGAAGGCTCCGGCCCTCCGGGGCCGGACGACGATGAAGTCGGGATTTCCGGAGAGTCCGACGAAAACGGCGAGAGGAAAATGGCGGAAACGAAAGAGAACAGGGAAAGAGAACAGGGAAAACGAACAACCATAAAAAAACACTTGACTTGAAGCCCGAGTGATTCTATAAAGGGGGCCTCGAACCACTCGGACGGGCGGTTAACTCAGCGGGAGAGTGCTACCTTCACACGGTAGAAGTCACAGGTTCAAACCCTGTACCGCCCACCACGAAAAATACGATAAACAAAGGCTCTCGGGATTTTTCACGAGAGCCTTTTTCGTTTACGCCGCCCTTGTCGATAAAACGTTGCCAAAAACCCAAACATCGACACTTCGAACCTTGCCGCCGATTCAGGTTTCCTTTCCCTTCATCATCCGCTCAGAAACGACCCTTTTTCATGCGGTTGTTTCCAGTCCGCGATTCATCTCTTCGAAATTCACGATACGCATCGTGTCGTCATCCATCTCCATACCGAATATTCTGTTTCGCGTGAGGTATTTGGCGATCTCCTCGGGGATGGAAAGGGAGGAAAATATGGGTATAAGAATCCTCCCCCGATATTCCGGAAACCAGTCGTCGATTTCCGCCAGGGTTTCGATCATCATGTCTATGTAGTTTATGCGCGGCGTTGCCTTGGTTTCGTTGAGAATGAAGTGGGTCTTCGAGACGGCGACGGCATCGAACTCCCTTCGAACCGAAGGGGTCCTGGAATTCCTTTTTCGAACGCGAACCGCGAAAAAGTCGATATCCTCGACGCCGAAATACTCTTTGGCAATTCGGGGAATATTCGGCGCCACGATATCTTCCACAATAGTCCCCATCTTGTTCGCCAATTCGCCCCACCGCTTGTTCATTCTTTTCCGGTCACGCTCCGATTCGTCCTTGAACTCGCTCATCTCGTCCTTGAATTCCCGCATCTCGTCCTTGAACTCGCTCATTTCCCTCTTGAACTCGTTCATTTCCCTCTTCAATTCGCGGGTGTCACGCTCCATTCGCAGCAAGGCGGTATTCGTAGATACAATAAAGGTACCGAGGACGGATTCCAGCGAATCCACTTTGAAATCGATCCGATCGACTAGTTCCGATAAATTCCCGGGCATGGCCAACCTCCTTTTTATAACCGATGATTTCCCTGGATGCTCGACCACTCAATCTACAACCTATACGCTGAAAGATCAACCCAATGTTCCAGGGGGAAAAGCAAGCCGTGGAAAATGCAGACGACTCAAACATCGGCCGTTTCGACATTGGCGCTTCTGCAGTGGCGACTTCGGCCGTGCCGATCCTACTCGCCTAAAAGAGCGTGCATGTACGAGAAATATTGATTGCTGAATACAATGCTACCGTGGTCCTCGTTCAACGCGAATATTTTGTCCGCTTCCGCTTGCGCGCGATAGTCCAACTGGCTGGAAAGCTCCACGGTGCCGTCGTTATTGCCCAAGAACAGACTGCAATCGCCTTTGAAGCTGAAAAAGAGATAATATTTCGTTTTCTCCGGCAGCTTTCTATGAAAAACGGATTGGATGAAATCGCTTTCCGGGACCATGTCGTACCAACTCGGCACGGCCGCAGGCGCCTGTTTGACTCCTTTTGCTGTCATGACATGGCCGTTCCAAGGGGTGGACACCGATATAAACGCGCTCACGAAATCGTGATTGCTCTCGTAGTGGCTTTTCAGAATGAACGAACGGGCGACCAATCCTCCCATGCTTTGCGCCACCACGACCATTTCGCGGAATCCATGCCTGCGATGCAGTTCGTCGATCATCTTGTTCAAGGCGGTGCTCGACTTTTCCAACGGAAGACCCGACGGATAGTAGTAAAACCAGGGCTGATATCTGTCCATGTCTATCCAATCGACGGTTTCCTTCCAGTCCAGCGGGGTTCCGACCGCGCCATGAACGAACAGTACCGGTACTTTTTTCGGGTCGTACTTGTGGAGAAAGAAGACGCCTATCCCGACTTTCCGCAAGAATGTCAATGGCTTCCAGTAGCCTTCGACGCCGTATTCGCCGTTCATGATTTCGTCCTCGAAACCGATCGGTTCCCCCAGCTTCACCATCGATTTTTCGACAAGCCCCGGTTTCAACGCGAT
>CAZNTU010000021.1:0-43357 GCA_964575975.1 uncultured Desulfobacteraceae bacterium | reverse complement strand
CCCAGAAATGAAAAGGGAAGACTGCCAGTTTGAAGAAAAAACCCGCGAGCGTCAGTAAAATTCCGATAGCGACTAACGGGCGGTCGATCATGCCCGGCAGCGTTTGCACCATGTCGATCAGGTACGCTGTGTTCGCGGCGCCGTAAAGTAGCGCCATGCCCAGAAGCATCACCGCCGAGGCCGTCGCGCCGACGAAAAAATATTTTACGGCGGCCGACAGGCTGATGTCGTGGTCCTTTCTCAAGCAGACGAGAACGTAGAGAGAATAGCTCGACAGCTCTAGCGCGATGTAGATCGCCAGAAGATGGACCGCGCTTACAAGGATCATCATGGCAAGCGTGCAGATGGTCAGAAGCATGTAGAATTCGGGGTGTCTTTTTTCCGAAACCCCTTTCAGCTCCGAGCAAAGGCACACGATCAAGAAAAATCCCATGGCGAGCAACGCCTTGAACACCTGGGAGAACATGTCCACGCGGTACGCACCGGCGAACAGGTCCCCCTGTTGGGTCGCTCCGAAAAGCGAGATTCCGATCCCGATTCCCGACAAGGCCAGAGCCGAGTAAAAATCCCGTTGCGCGCCGGGCCGGGGCATGAGCGAAATCAAAAGAAACGCGCCGGCCGTCAGCATAAAGTAAATTTCGGTGTTGAAAAGCGTCCAGTTCATCATGGCAGTCCGTTAATGAAAGGAATGGATGCGGTTTGTATCATGTCGAACATGATCGACGGGAACAGGCCGAAGAAAATGATCACGCCCGCGAGTATCATCCTGGGAATTCCCAGTTCGAACGTAATGTCCTCCAAGTGTTCCCACCGTATGTTCTTGGGGCCGTAGAACGCCTTTTGGACCACCCGCAGGATGAACAGGGCGGTGACCACGAGCCCGCACACGGCCACGATTCCCAAAAACGGATACGTTCTGAAAGCGGCGATGAAGACCACCAGCTCTCCCCAGAAGCTCGCCAGGCAGGGCACGCCGATCGCCGTCAGCGCCGCGAGGATGAAATAGGAGGAGGCGACCGGCATGATTTTGCCCAACCCTCCCAGTTCGTGGATCATTTTGGTGTGGGTCCGGTCGTAGATGTATCCGACCGAGGAGAACAGCAGGGCGGTCATGATGCCGTGGGCGAACATCTGGTAAATGGCTCCGTTGAACCCGTCGACTGTCAAAGTCGAAAGCCCCAGGCCGACGATTCCCATGTGCGACACGCTGGAATATCCGATCACGTATTTCAAGTCGGTCTGTCTCAACCCTGCGAACACGCCATATACAATGCCGATCACCGCCAGTACAGCCATCAGCGGGGCCCAGAATTTCCACCCCTCGGGACATAGATAGATGCCGACCCGAAGCACGCCGAACGCCCCGATCTTCATCAGTACCCCGGCATGCACCATGCTGACCGCCGTCGGGGCCGCGACGTGGCCCACCGGAGACCACGTGTGGAACGGCCACACGCCCGCCAGAATGCCGAATCCGATGTAAATGAAGAAGAAGGCGAATATTTGCTGCTCGGGCGTGAACAGTCCGGGCTTCATCAGGGCGACCAGGTCGAACGTGTTCAATCCCCCGACTTTCACCAAATAGAGAATCGCGGGCAGGATCAGGGCGCTTCCCGCAAGCAGGTACAGCGTGAGCTTCATGGCCCCGTATTCCTTCCGCGTGCTTCCCCAGATGGCGATCAGCAAATACATGGGAAACAACGACACGTCGTACCAGACGAAAATGAAAAACAGGTCGAAGCTCATGAAAAGGCCGAAAACGCCGGAGACCAGGAGGAAAAGCAGCGCGAAGAACTCCTTGACCCGGTGTTCCAGCTCCCACATGGTCAATACGCCGGTGAAGAACACGATTCCGCTCAGGAGCAGCATGGGAAGGTTCACGCCGTCGGCCCCGTTGAAATAGTAGATGCCCAAGGACGGGATCCAAAGGACTTTTTCGACGAACTGCACTCCCCCGACGCTCTTGTCGTAGGCTACGAACAAAAACAAGGACAGGACCAGCGTGACCCCCGAAAAAAAGGCGCTGACCCATTTGATTTTTTTCGTTTCCCCGGCCGGCAGGAAAAGTATGACGAAAAGTCCCGCGATACACGACAGCAGGATCGTCGAAAGATACGGAAAATTTGCGTAATGCATCTGTATCGGCATTGTTTACCCTAAAAAGTAATAAATCCCCAAAAAGGCCATTGCGGCGAAAATCACCATCAGGCGGTATTGAATCATTCCGCCGTGAAGCAAAGACGACAATTTTCCCGTTTCAACCGTTTTTTCGCTCAAGGCGTCGAGACCGCCGTCGATGATCTTTTCGTCCGTATTGGCGCAACCCCGCATGAAAATCCCGTAGATCACGACGTCCAAAAAACGCCTGTAAAAGTGGTCGATGTACCACCGGTTGGAAAAGAGGCGGAACAGCGTAGGATACTTCTCAATGAAACCAACTTGGCGGGACCTTTTAAAACCGAACTCCAGCAAGGCGAGGATTATCGCGCCTCCCGCAAGCAGCAGGGAAACTAACTCCACCCAGGCTTGATGACTCTCCGGTTGGTATACGGCGTGTCCCACCCCTGCCGTTAGAAACTTTTCGACGGGCCGCTCGAAAAATCCCAGGCCGACCGTGACCGCGGCCAATACGATCAGAGGAACGGCCATGGCTTTCCCCGTGTCGTGGTGTTCGCGCTCTTTCCCCGACGTTACGGGAAATTCGTCGTACTTCGGGAACAGTATGATGAAGATCAACCGAAAAGTGTAGTAGGCGGTGAGAAATACGCCCGCCAGGCCGGCGACGAGCCATAGCGGATTGTCCAAGTGATAGAGCCGGCCCAGAATAAGTTCCTTGCTGACGAAACCGGACATGGGCGGAAGTCCAGCCAAGGCCGCGCCCGCGACGATCGTGCAGATCATGGGGATTTTCATGGACCTTCCCCCGGACTTCCCGATCTCGAACATGTCGTTAGTGTGGTAGGCGTGGATGAACACCCCGGCGGAAAGAAACAACAGCGCTTTGAACCCCGCGTGCGTCGCGAGGTGGAACACGCCCGCGACATAGCCGCCCGCCGCCAGCCCCATGATCATGTATCCCAGCTGGCTGATGGTCGAGTAGGCCCACACTTGCTTGACGTCCCGGCTGACCATGGCCATCGTGGAGGCCAGGAGCATGCTGATCGTCCCGATGGCAAGCATGATCGTCAATGCCATAGAGGACAGGCTGAAGAACGGAAACAGCCTCGCGAACAGGAACACCCCCGCCGCCACCATGGTCGCCGAATGCAGAAGGGCGCTGACCGGCGTGGGACCCTCCATGGCGTCCGGAAGCCAAGTCAAAAGCGGAAATTGAGCGCTCTTCCCGACGATTCCCCCGAAAACGAGCAACGCGGAAATCGTGATCGTCGCCGAGTACATTTTGTCTCTGACGGACGGCCCGTTCATCTCGAGAATATTCAGGTTGCCCATGTTGACGAGCACTATCAGCAATCCCAGGAAAAAGGCGATGTCCCCTAGACGGGTCATCACGAAAGCCTTTTTCCCGGCCGCGCTCGCGCTGAATTTTTCGTACCAGAACCCGATGAGCAAATACGAGGACAGGCCGACTAACTCCCAAAACACGTAAAGCTGAAGCATGGTGGGCGAGACGGACATGGAAATCATGGCCCACCCGAAAAGGGACATGAACGCGTAGTACCTGGAAAAGCCGGGATCGCCCGCCATGTATCCCAAGGAATAGACCTGTACGAGCAGGCAAATGGCCGCCACCACCAGCAGCATCAAAAGGCTGAGCGGGTCCAGCAGCACGCCCACCGGAACCGTCACCGGGCCGGAGACCATCCACCGGGCCGTGTATTCGACGTGCCCGTCCATGCCCCAATGGCGTATCAGCAGGAGCAGCGCGCACAGAAAAGACACGGACATGGCCCCGATGGAAACCTTGGACGAAATCCCCGGGCTCTTCCTGGTGAAAAGCATGATGGCGAAAAAAGAAGCTAGCGGCGCGACAGCCGCCAGAAAAGCCGCCAATACGCTCGTGTTCATTATTGAATCAATCATTGGCTTTCGACTATTCGGTTTTGGGTTGCTTGAATATCATTCTCGGGTCCATCGTGCCCGTCCGTTTGAAAATACAAACGAACAGCGCGAGTCCCACCGACACCTCTGCCGCAGCCGCCGCCATGACGAAAAGCGCGATGGCCTGGCCTTCCAGAGCCTGGAAATGCAGCGACGCTCCCACAAAGGCGATGGTGGCGCCGTTCAACATGATTTCCAGGCCTAGCAGAATCATGATCAGGTTGCGTCTCGAAACGGCGCAGAAAACGCCCATCGCGAAAACGACGCCCGCCAGGGTCAATACGTGGCTGAACGGAACAATCATCGGGACTCCTCCATTGCGTTCTCCTCTACGTTCTCCTCGGCTTCCTCCGGGGTATCGGTCTGGCCCAAATGCAGAGCGCCGACCAACGCGACCAGGAGCAACACGGACACAAGCTCGATGGACAGCCAGTGCCGCTGAATTAGATAGTGGCCGAAAACGGTCGGACTCGCCATTGCGGGTTCCAGCGGCTTTCCGACCTCCGGATCGACGCTCAGGACCGCAATCCCCAATATCGCCAACGCCCCGCACAGCGCCGCGGCGGGTATCCACTGACCAAGAGGCAAAAACGCGGGTTCGCCCGTCTCCGCTTTGAGCATCATGATGACAAATAAAAACAGGACCATGATCGCCCCGGCGTAGACGATGATCTCTATGGCGGCCAGCAGCGGCGCTCCGAAAAGATAGAAGAGCATGGCCGTGCCGAAGAAGGAAAAAACCAGATAGACCACCACGTGGACCATGTTGCGCCTGGTCACGGCGATTCCAGTGGATACGACGATCAGCGTCGCTAAAAGGTAAAATATGATCGAATAATATGTCATGGCGTTATTCGTTTTAGCTGTTAGGTTTTAGGTGTTAGGCTTTAGGTGTTAGGCTTTAGGTGTTAGGCTTCGGCTTTACTGGTCGATCGCCATCATCCGGGCGATCATTTTTCAAGTGGCGTTCGAAAACCTAATACCTAAAACCTAATACCTAAAACCTCTCCTCACGGCATGTTGCTCCTGACGTTCACCGGCGGCTCCTCCTTCACGTGCTCGCCCTTGCCCCGTTCCCGTGTAGCCACTCCGGCGTACCGGTAAAAATTGTATTCCTTGTCCTTGCCGCAGTGGTCCTCCAGGAGGTCCTCCTTTTCATAGACCATAGACAAGATTTTCCTTGTGCAATGTTCGTAATACGGCGTGAGCTGGATGGCCGACGTCGGGCACGCCTCTTCGCACAACCCGCAGTAGATGCATCTTCCAAAATTGATTCTGAACCATTTGGCGTACCGACGTCCGTCCTCCCCCTCGTCCGATTGCATGGAGATGCAGGTCACGGGGCAAACCGCCGAGCAAAGGTAGCAGGCGACGCATCGTTCCTTTCCGTCGGGGTCTCTCGTAAGAATGATTCTTCCCCTGGAACGTACCGGAAGCTCCCGTTTGTATTCGGGGTACTGCTCGGTTATGGGTTTTCGTCCCAAATGCCTGATGGTGGTTCCGAAACCCTCCGCCAGAGCAATTATGTCTTCGAACACGGACATGCTGTCACCTTGTTTCTGTTTTTTTTGCCGTTTTCTCGAGCAAGCGCAATTCCGGTCGGACTGATCCGACAAATCCGACCTGTCCGACTGGCATCCTGCTTATACTATCAGAATAAAAGCCCCCGTCAGCACGATATTCGCAAGCGCCGCCGGCACCAGCACTTTCCAGCCAAGCTCCATGAGCTGGTCGTAGCGAATACGCGGAAGGGTGCCTCTAATCCAGATCATCACCAGCGCCACGAAAACCATCTTGACGATCAACCATACGGGACCCGGAAGCAACGGGCCTCGCCATCCCCCCAGAAAGAATACCGCCATGAGTGCGCCGAAGACCTGCATATGCACGTACTCCCCGATGAAGAACAGGCCGAACCGCATGCCGCTGTACTCCATGTGATAGCCCGCGCCAAGCTCGTTTTCGGCCTCGGGAATGTCGAAGGGGATTCTTTTGCTTTCGGCCATGGCCGCGATCAGAAAAATCGCGAAGGATACGGGTTGCACGAGGATGTACCAGAATCCTTTCTGTGCTTCCACGATTTCCACCAGACTGAAGGAACCGGCCATCATGACGATGGGAATCAAGGAAAGGCCTAGCGCCAGCTCGTAGCTGATCATCTGCGCCGCTCCCCGGATGCCTCCCAGCAGGCTGTATTTCGAATTGGAGGCCCACCCGCCGAGGGCCACGCCGTAGACGCCCAGAGACGAAAGGGCGAAAACCAGGAGCAATCCCACGTTCAAGTCGCTGATTACCATGGGCACCTTTTGTCCGTAAACGGTAATCTCCGGGCCGAAAGGCACCACCGCGAACATCAAAAGGGCGGTCGTCGCGACCACGGCCGGCGCCAGTAGAAAAATGTAACGGTCGGCCTGCTCGGGCACGATGTCCTCCTTCAGGATCATCTTGATGCTGTCGGCGATCGGCTGCAAAAGGCCGAATATTCCGGCCCGGTTGGGACCGTATCGAACCTGGAGGCGTCCCAGCAATTTTCGCTCGGCCCAAACCAGGTACGCCGCTATAAACAGCACCACCCCGAGGCAAACCATGATTTTCAATATCAACAGCAAAACGCCGACTGTCCAAGCTGCCATTTTGTCAAAATCCCTTCAAGGTTACGAAACCTTTCGAATCGTTTTCTTGTCCACGTACGCGGGCAATTTTTCGAACACCCTCCAATCGAAGGCGACAAGCCCGGGAAGCACTATCGTGTTCGCCGCCATGTTTTCGCGGGCGACAACCGGCGCGACCGCGCCTCGCTCTCCTGAACCGACCGCAATCCTGTCCCCGGCCGAAAGGTCCAGGGATTTCATCGTCTCGGGATGCATCGCCGCATGGGGCTTTTTCTCCACCTCTTTCAAACACGGGGTAAAGAACGACAGTTGCTCCGTCCCGAAAGTATTGTCGACGACCAGGACGCAAATCTTGTCTTCGGAGGGTGGAGACTCGAGCCAAGACGCGTCGTATCCCGCCTTTTGCGACACGTTTTCCAAAGACGGCAACGAAACCCGCTCCCCCTCGCGAGGAAGTCCGCTCGCGAACGGTAGATCCGACAGACGGGGAACGTTTTTGGAAAGGTCGGAGAAAAGGTCGAACAAAGTCGTTTCCGACCCCCTGTCGCGGTAAATTCCGGAAAGATAGGCCAAAACGCTCCACGCGGGCAAAAGGTCCTCTCCCGGAAGCTTGGTCCCGAAAACCCTGGGGGGATGATTCCCTTTTCCCGTCAATTCGATGGAAAGGCCCCTTCTCAAGGACGGCAAAATCGTCCGCGCTCTTCCTTCCTGGTTGACGAATGCGCCGCCGCTTTCGAATACAGTCGCAGTCGGAATCAAAACGTCGGCGGACTTGGCGGTCCTGGAATGCAGGCAATCCACAGCGACCACCAAATCGAGCTGTTCAAAGGCCGAGACGACTCTTTTTTCGTCGCGGTAACTGGAAAAAGGATCGCATTCGACTACGATCAAGGCTTTGATTCGCGCTTCCTCGATGCCTGTCAGAATTGTCTCGAAGGACGAATCGATGTTTTCGACCAGTCCGGCGGCAAAGGCGTTCGGGCCGGGAAGCGTGAAATACAAGCCGGAATTCTTTCCGGGCCGCAGAATCCGGGCAAAATCGGCGGCCAGGCCGCAAACGGTCTCGTTGGTAATATGCGTGCCGCAAACAATCACGGGTTTTTTGCAATTGGCGATCCGGTCGTGGATTTCGGCGACCTCCTTTTCGTAGGCTTGACCGTCTCCGCTCTTTTCGACGATCGCGTCGCAAAATTCCCGAAGTTTCTTGTCGGCCGCTTCTATTTTTCCTTCTTTCAAGGATTCTTTGATCATGCGGGCGAGAATAGGCGAGAGGTCGCGAAGCGGAGCCGGAATATGGGCAAAGGGCAAGGGCAGTTCCACCGGCCTGGGGTCGATCACGGCCGTGAAGGCCCCGTTTCGGCTTGCCTGCCGCATCGCCAGGGCCAGCATTGGGGCCTCGTTCACAGGGTCGGCCCCCGCCACGAGGATCAAGTCGGCCTGCTCGATCTCCCGCATGGAAACGCAAATTTCCGAGGAAAGTCGCGAAACGGCCGTTTTCACCGTCTTCAAAGCGCGGTCGTCTTGGAAAACGGCCACGTTCCGCGCCGAATCGTCTCCGAGCCCGCTCAGCACGGCCATGGTTTCCAGGCTGTTTCTTGTGGAACCGACCCATCCGATGGAATCTCCACCATGTTTTTCCAAGATTTCCCGCAACTTGATCTTGGCGGATTGGAGGACCTCCGGCAAAGGCAACTGGTTTCCGTCGATGGAAGCTTCCCTGGGCCTTCGGGGATCGAGGGCGTAATAGAAGCCGTATCTTCCACGGTCACAAATGAACCATCCGTTGGTCTTTTCGCTGAAAGCGGATTCCTGGCGGACGATTTCCCGGTTCGTGGCGTTGACGGTTGTCAGGCATCCGATGCCGCAGTTGATGCAAACCGAGGGCGTTCGCTCGTAATCCCATCTTCGGCCCTTGTATCTGGAGGGCTTGTCCGTGTAGACTCCGGTAGGGCAGATTTCCGTCAAGTTTCCCGTGAACGGGCTTTGCAGGATTCCTTCCCGGAACCTTCCGTAATAGACTTTCGCGCCGATCTGCATGACGCCCAGATCGTAGTATCCGCAATATTCCTGGTAGAACCGGGAGCATCGGTAGCATTTGATGCAACGGTTCATCTCGTGATAGACCAAAGGCCCGAGGTACTGGTCCGTATAGGTCAGCTTGTTTCCCTGGTATTGGCGGATTCCGTGGCCGCCGGATACGGTGTGGTCCTGCAGGAGGCAATGTCCGCCCTCGTCGCAGACGGGGCAGTCGTGGGGATGGCTGAGCATCAGGAATTCGATCACGCGCTTTCTGAAAGCCGCTGCCTCCGGGTCGGTGGTGGAAACCACCATGCCGTCCTTGGCGTCGATCATGCAACTCATCTGAACGCCCTTGTAAGGCCCTTCGATGAACTTGACGGCGCAAACCCGGCATGCGCCCACCGCGCCCAAAGAGCGGTGGTAGCAAAAGCGCGGTATCATGATTCCCAGCATCTCGGCAGCGTCGATCACTTTGGTGCCCGGCGCGACTTCTATTTCCCGGTCGTCTATGATCAGTTTCGGCATGTTATCTTTCCGTCTTCCCGGACTTGAATGGACATCCTTTTTCGGCAATGTGCCGCGCAACCTCGTCCTCGAAATAGGCGAGCAGGCTCTCTATGGGGCCGACCCCGCCCGGGGCGAAGGCGCAGTAGCTGTTCCAAAGCTGCTTGCACATGTTTTTCATCAAAGGGATGAACTCCATTTCCCCCTTTCCGTGCTCGATGCGCCACAGAAGGTCTCGAAGGTAAGGGAATCCTTCCCGGCACGGCGTACACCATCCGCACGACTCCCTGGCGAAAAACTCGGTCAGGTTCAACGTCGCCTCCACCAGGCAGGTGTCCTGGTCGAACACCATGATCGCGGCGGTACCCAGGCGGAAGCCGTGATCCTTCAGGGTCTGGAAATCCATTTCCAAGTCGTAGTATTTTCCCGACATGAAATTGGTGGAGGCGCCTCCCGGAAGGCACGCCTTGAATTTTCCCCCGTCTTTCATGCCCCCCGCGTACACCTCGACGATCTCGCTGAGCTTCACGCCCAAGGGAAGTTCGTAGCACCCCGGACGGTTGACCTTTCCGCTTACGCAAAAAAGTTTCGTGCCGGCGGCGGATTCCGTAAGGGCCAAGCTCTTGAACCATTCGGCCCCGTTCAGAAGAATAGGGGGAATGCACGCGAAGGTCTCCACGTTGGACAACAGAGTGGGCTGTCCCCAAAGTCCCTTTTCCGTGGCGTAGGGAGGCGGTTGCTTGGGGTTGGGTCTCTTGCCCTCCAACGCTCTGATCTGGGCTGTGACCTCGCCGCAAATGTATCTTCCGCCGCTCCTGTGTACGACGAGGTCGAAACTGAAATCGGAACCCAGGATTTTTTTCCCTATAAACCCGGCCTCGCGGGCCACCCCGATTTCCCGTTCCAGGATTCTCGCGGCGTTTTCGTACTCGGGCCGGATGAATATGATACCGTTTTCCGCCATGATGGAATACGCGCCTAGGATAATGCCCTCTATTAAAAGGTGCGGGTCGGCGTGGATCAGGACGCGGTCCTTGAACGTGCCCGGCTCCATCTCGTCGGCGTTGCAGACGATATATCTAGGGAACGGCGCGTCGTCGCGCACCGACTTGAGCTTCTTTCCGGAGGGAAACGCGGCGCCGCCGCGTCCCAGCAGCATGGCCTCCTCCAGGTCCTGCCTGATGTCCGCGCGGGAGCCCTTCAGCGCCTTTTCCAAAGCCCTGTATCCGCCACCTTCGCGGTATTCGTCGATGGTGGTTATCCGGTCGGGCTTTCTGTTTTTCAGCAATACTTGAGGATACATATAATTTTTCGAAAATCGATAATGGATAATTGAAAGTTGCAAGCGCCGATGCTCTTCACAACTCTTTCCCGGCGGTCAGGCCGTCGATGATTTCGTCGAGCTTTTCCGGCGTCAGGAAACCGAAGACCTTCTTGTTGATCATCATGGCCGGCGCCCGGTCGCAATAGCCGATGCAACAGACCGGAAGAAGCGTAAACAGACCGTCTCTCGTGGTTTCGCCCACCTCGATGTTCAGTTTTCTCTTCAGGTAGTCGACAATGGGAAGATAGCCGTCCATCCAGCAGATCAGGCTGTCGCAAACGTGGATCACGTACTTTCCCACAGGATCGCGGTAAATGAACGTGTAGAAAGTCGCCAGCTCGTCCACTTGGAGAGGCGTCATGCCCACAAGCCCGGCCACCTCGACGACGGCCTCGTCGTCCAAGTACCCCAGTTCGTTCTGGTACGCCATCATGACATCCACAACAAGCTCCTTCGGATGCTTAGCCGTGCCGATTCTCTCTTCCAATGCTTTTTTTACGTCGGTCGGGATCATTTCCGCATTTGTTTTCGATAAAGTTTGTTACAGTCAAAAAAAATTTCGGAATTGATCGGCGTTCGTAGAGTGGGTCGGACCGGTGCTCTCCATCAATGCACGAACGCCGGAAAACCCGAAACCTTCCGAAAAAGCCGAGACTCGCATCCGTCCCCAAGCCGGTCCAAACCACCGTCCGCCTATCTGTCGATGTCCGGCAAAATAAAGTCCCACGAGCCGTTGATGCTGATCAAGTCGGCAAGGCTCCATCCCAAGGCGACTTTCGACAAAATCTGCACGTTCGCGAATCCGGGCCCTCTGATCCGCATCCGGTAGGCGATGCCGAGACCGTCGCTGACCACGTAATAGCCTTGTTCCCCCCTGGGGACTTCGCACGACGCGTAAGCTTCGCCCTTGGGAATTTTCATGCCTCGGGTCACGTTGATGAAATGGTGGATGAGGCTTTCGATGTCCTTGAGCATGTCCTCGCGCTTGGGAATCACATACCGGTACTCGTCGCTCACGTATCGTCCGGGAGGCATGTCGGAGGCCGCCTGTTTTATAATCCGAAGGCTCTGGCGCATTTCCTCGACGCGTACCAGGTAGCGGTCGTAGCAGTCGCCCTCGGAACCGACGGGGACTTCGAAATCGAAAGCGTCGTAGGCGGAATAGGGAAACTTTTTCCTCAAATCCCATTCGAGGCCGGACGCCCTTAGATTCGGCCCGCTGATCCCCCAGTCCATGGCGTCCTCGAGCGACATTTTGCCTACGCCTTTGGTACGCGCCTTGAAAATCGGATTCTTCGTGATAAGCGTCTCGTACTCCTTGAGCCTTTTCGGAAAAATCCCGATAAAATCGTCGATTTTTTCCTTCCAGCCGTCGGGAAGATCCGCGGCGAGTCCCCCGAGCCTGAACCACGATGGATGAAGCCTTCCTCCGGTGATCAGTTCGATTATGTCCAAGAGCATTTCCCGTTCCCTGAACGTGTAGAAGTTGGGGGACATCGCGCCCAAGTCGTGGGCGAAAGTGGAATAGAAGACCAGATGGTTGCTCAGGCGGAAAAGTTCGCACAACAGAACGCGGACATATTGCGCGCGATCCGGGACCTTGATGCCGGCAAGTTTTTCGACCGCGAGTAGGTAGGCGAGATTGTTGTTCGAGCCCGCCAGATAATCCACTCTGTCGGTGTAGGGGATATATTGGTGCCAGGTTTGACGTTCGCCGACTTTTTCCGCGGCCCGGTGGTGATACCCGATGTCCATGTCCAGCTCTTTGATCGTTTCGCCTTCCAGCGTCGCGATAAACCGCATGAGACCGTGGGTGCTCACGTGATGGGGGCCGACGTTCAACACCAGTTCGTGGGCGCCGTCCTTTTGCTTGACATACAGCCCGGCGTCTCTGGGTTGAAGCCTCCTGGCGTCCTCCAACGTGTAAGGCGGCATGTCCGTCGCCCTGCCCGGATGGGATTTTCTCAGAGGATGGCCTTCCCAATCGAAAGGCATGAGAATTCTTTTCAAGCCTTCGTGACCATCGAACCGGATACCGAACATGTCGTACGCTTCGCGTTCGTACCAGGCGGCCGACGGCCATATGTCGGTGACGGTTCCGATGGACGGATTTTCTCCGTACAACGGAGATTTGAGGCGAATTCTCGACGGCCCCTCGAAGGAGAGAAGATTGTAGACCATGGTGAAGTCGGGATAGCTTTGCCGATCCCGCCTGGCCGACTCGTCTATCGCCGTCAGATCCTCCAGTCGCTTGAACTTGGGGGAGGCTTCGGTTTTCAAATAGGCGAGCACGCTTTTCGCGTTTTCCGGCTTGACGACGACCTCTAACATGTCCGACGTGTTCCCGTTGGTCTTTATCCGGTCTCCGAATCTTTCCTCCAGAACTCGGGCGAGCGATTTTTCGGTCGGGCCAAGCTCGATTCTGGCGGCCGGGGGCGTCCACATCAGGTCGGATCGACTGTCCTTGAAGAAAGGCGGACTGACAGACGTTCCTCGAATATTCGTGTTTTCCATGCCCGGCCCCCTCGGGTCCCGGGATTTGGTCTTTCCATCGACCAGGATGGGAGC
The DNA here is from genome assembly GCA_964575975.1 of uncultured Desulfobacteraceae bacterium. Classification (GTDB taxonomy): domain Bacteria; phylum Desulfobacterota; class Desulfobacteria; order Desulfobacterales; family SKZT01. Next base: position 30,271 of record CAZNTU010000021.1, on the reverse strand, counting down.
GGTGGTGCCTTGGGAGCCTCCCTTGAGATTGAAAATGGAACGGGCGGGTTTTTCCTCCGCCTCGATCTTTTCCTGAAGCGTGATCAGGCCTTTCAGAACGGCTTCGGGCCTGGGGGGGCATCCGGGGATGTAAACGTCCACCGGCAGAATCTGATCGACTCCCTGGACCACGCTGTAAACATCGTACATCCCGCCCGTGTTCGAACAGGAACCCATGGATATAACCCATTTCGGTTCGGCCATCTGCTCGTAAAGCCTGAGAACCACCGGAGCCACCTTTTTGAACACCGTGCCGGAAATGATTAGAAGATCCGACTGGCGGGGCGACGCCCGAAGCACCTCCGCTCCGAAGCGCGCGATGTCGTAGCGGGACGTGAAAGCGGTGGCTTCCTCGACGAAACAGCAGGAGAGGCCGAAGAACATGGGCCAAAGGCTGCGCGCCCTCGCCCAATTGACGATCTTGTCGAGGGGATTGGCCGCAAGATCGATGGCGTAGCCTATTTTTTGTCCGATTCGGGACCCCACTCCAGACCTCCCTTTCTCCAAATGTAAACAAGTCCCAGGATCAGGACGCCGATGAAATAAGTCATTTGGAACCAGCCTGTCCACGAGGTTTCCCTGGCGGCCACGGCCCAGGAAAAGATGAAGGCGCCTTCCACGTCGAATATCAGAAAGAAGATGGCCACGAGGTAGAAGGGGACAGGCAATTTCAGCCGGGCGGCCCCGGTAGGTATGATGCCGCTTTCGTAAGGTCTCGATTTTTCGGGATTGGTTTTCCTTTCTCCGAGAAACGACGATACGAACAGCAACAAAGCAATTATCGCCAACACGACTAACGTAAATACAGTCAGGCTGAAAATCCCCGGATTCCAGGGGTCGAACATAGCGCTCGACGCGCTTGGATTCATAAGTCCTCCAATCTTCGATCGGATTTATGACTGCATGTATCCGATTCCCGGGTTTTCACCCGTCGTTAAAACGCTTCAAGTTCGGCAAATAATTTTGGTTAAAACATTATAGTGCGAGAAATGCGTTGTCAAGCGCAACTATGACGCATGCCGGGTCATAATCGGGAAAACTGGGGCAAAGTAGGGTTTTGCCGTACGTTCGCCGTTTTCTCTCGCATTGATTGCGATCGGATTTTACGTGAGCTTTGAATATCGAATTTCGAGTACAATCAAGGCTTTTACCCCAAGACTTTTCTTTTGACACGAAAACGAATTTGTTTCTATAATATGGAATTTCGAAAGCAAGAGCAACCGCAACCCGCTCTCGTTTGCGCGTGCGCCCGGAAAGAGAACCTATGACTTTTCGTATCGAAAATTTTGTCATCGACCAAAAATCGACATTCTCTTTTTTCTTTCACAATTTTCTTAGGAGAACAAAATGAAGAAAGGGCTGTTCAACAGGTTCGTCGCCATTTTGTATTTCGTCGCCATCCTCGTCTGCCTGAACGCATTCGATTCCGCAGCCCAGGCCGTTTCCACCGGGACCGCTTGGGACGTCCTGCTCAAGGTCGAAAATTTAAGCGAGGCCTTGAACACCATCGACGGCTTTTTCGAGACGGCCGACGGCCAGCCAGGCCAGTCCCCGACCGTGATGCTCAGGGGGATTCTCCAAGGGGGCGAATGGATCGATCCCGACAGGATGATTGTCGTCGGGGCGATAATGGAAGAGCCTCAACCTACGATTGCCGCTATCGTTCCTTTTCGCAAGCCCAACGAGACTTTCCAGGGAATGATGAACGCCTCGTCGGGACCCGACTATTACCTGCTGCCTCTTCCTCCAGGCCAGCCCGCCTCCTTTTCCGCCGAGCAGGAGTCCTACTTGGCTGCGGCTTCGAAGACGAAAGCGGGCCGTACCGTCTCGCTGGAATTTTTCGTGAATCGGCTTCTGAAAAAAAGCGAAAGACAGATAAGCGAAATGATGCTGAGTCTTCAAGCGAAGCAGCCGGGTTCGGAGCAGGGCGCGCCCGATTTCACTCCCGAGGAAGCACGCGCCATACTGACGGATATGCTGAACGCGGCATCGCAACTGGAATCGCTTATAGTCGGATTCGATCTAAGGCCCGAGACCGTTTCGGCCTCCATGGAGGCATTGGCCATGGAGGGAACGGAACTGGCCGAATTGTTTTCCCCGAACACAACGACCACTCTTTTAAACAATTACGCCGTGTCCCACCAGGTGAATTTCAGGACTGCGCGATTCGACTCGACGGGCATGGTGAAATTTTTCGACAAGATCTTCGGAAAGGCGTACCAGAAGATGGGAATCGATTTCGGGCAGGTTGCGTCGGTCGCCGGCTATTTCACGGGCGAATCCGCCGGGGGCATGACCTATGGAATCGCCGGCGCGCATTTCGAATCGATCATGGTCATGAAGGAGCCCCAAAAGTCCCCCGAATTTTTCGATTCCGTCTATATTCCCTGGCTGAAAAACTATTGCGACAACATGCAGGAGGTCTTGGAGGCCAATACCGGAATAAAGCCGGAGCCTATTTTCCGCCGCACCAAGGACACGGAGGTTTCGGGATACAAATCCGTCGGAGTCGACCTGCGAATCCCATCCGCCATGATTAGACCCGATGCCTCGAAAGACGCGAAAAACGAGGCCGGTCATTTCGTCTATCAACTAAGAATGACCATAATGGACAATCTTTTTCTGACCGCACCCCACGACGAATACTTGGCGGAACTGATCGAGAAGGCGAAAAAGCTCCGGCAGGGTCCCCGTAAAGGCCCCCTCGGAGAGGTCGAAATGGATATGGCCGCCTATTTCAATGCGCTGACGGAGTCGTTGCCGGGATTGAGATCATCCAAACCGATGCCCGACATGGGCAAAATCGGGTACACTTTCGATCTGGCCCAGAGAAAATTGTCCGCCGATACAAGCATGAAAATAAAAGACGTCAAGAATATCGCGGAATATTTCAAGACGCTTTCCGCTGCGGAAGGGGCCGTTCCGAGTTCCGAACAAAGGATCGAACCTGCCTCCCCGGACAGGCCGGAGTCAGACAATAAACCGGAAACGACGAGATCTCGACAGGAACCCAGGAAACCGGCAATATCGCGGAAGCCAGTCGAGCAGCCCGTCAAGAAGGATTTCGACTACTGGATGGACCAGGGCGGACTCGTGTCCGCATACGGAAACTACACCGCCGCGATCAAATACTACCAAAAGGCCATCGAACTGGATCCCAAACGCGACGAGGCCTATTACGGCTTGGGAGTCGCCTTGGGGCAGGTGGAAAGATTCGGAGAATCGTTGGACGCTTTGAACAGGGCGATCCTGATGAATCCGGGCAAAGCCGGATACTATTATGCCAGGGGAAGGGTTTACCTGCTTGCCGGACAGGCGGAGGAAAGCGCAATCGACATGGAAAAAGCCGCCGAAATGGGAAACCAGGACGCTCGCGACTATTTGGCGAAGAATTTCGGAAGATGATAGAACCGTTCGCGTTTCGAATTAGATTTCGACGCGAATGTTCAAAATGTCGAAAAAATCCCCCGGCTGACGTACCCATATAAACCGCCCGAGAGGCACCGGCTTGTAGGGATTCGCGGTTATATGGATTCTTTCCGGGTTCTGAAGATAAATTTTCAGCTTGCGAAGGGAGGCCAAAGCTCGTTTCGAACCTTCCGTTTGCTCGAGCCGCGCGATTTCCGAAGATATTTGACTCGACAGGGCTTCCAATAAAGGAGTCGGACGGTTTCCGCCGGTCCGGAGCAATCTTTTCAGAGCGGAACGGTCTTCATAGACAAGATCCGCTGCGGCGATCGAAACGCCCAGCAAAGCGGGGACGGAGGATGCGGGATCGTCCATGGAAATCCTGTTCGGCTCTATATTGGTCAGGCTAAGGTTCAAAACGGCGTAGCCCCATTCCGGCGATATGATTTTAAGGCTTTCGAGTTCGAGGTCGTTCGAACCGGGATCGAATCGGTAAACAAGGCTTGCGTCAGCCTTCAAATCCTCCGGCGACTCTCGGCTTTCCGCCCCGCCCGAGACGCAAATGCCCTGCGAAACCACCAGATCTTCGATTTCAAGATGCAATTCCGTAAGAAGATCGTTCTCGAGCCGATAATCCGGTACGCGAATCTCCCGCATACGGATTGGTTCGTCGATTCCCGCTATTTTCAAGGACACGTTTTTCAGACTGAACCAAGAGCCAATCCAGCCGGAATTCAGGCTTTCGTAATCCAGGCTTTCCACCGTCGAGTTTTGGGCGACCCTCGCCGTCAGTTCTTCCTCCACTCGGTTCTTCATGAATAAACGAAGCCCAAAAACAATCCCGGTCCCCAGCAGTACGATCACTCCAAAGAAAACGACCGTTTTTTTCCCCATGTCTCCCTTTCTCCCTTTAGTCTTGCCGAACACGAACAGTAAGAGAGCCCGACGGAATTTGCAAGTCGAAAAAGCCAATATAAAGCTTGATTTTCCCCTCGAATGCATAGAGAATTTCGAAGGCGCGTTTGCGCCGGTTTTCGAAAAAACGTCCACAAACGATTAGGCGGTGAAAGAAAATGCGGAACATATATTTCCTGGAAAACGAGGTGATGAAGTACGACTGGGGGTCGCATACGGCCATACCCGATCTTCTGGGATGGCCCGCGCCCTCCGAGGAACCGGCGGCGGAGCTTTGGATGGGCGCCCATCCGAAGGCCCCCTCTCGAGTGATGTTCGAGGAGAAAAAAATCGCGCTCTCCGAATTCGTGGCCCTGTGCCCCGAAAAAATTCTGGGAAAAGCGGCCGCCGCGCGGTTCGGTTCCGAGCTTCCGTTTCTTTTCAAGGTTCTGGCCGCCCAAAAACCCCTTTCGGTCCAGGCGCATCCGGACGCGCACATGGCCAAAGAGGGGTTCCGGAGGGAAAACGACCGGGGATTGCCCTTGTCGCACGAAAAAAGAAACTATCGGGACGACCGTCCCAAGCCCGAATGCATATGCGCCCTGACTCCCTTCTATGCCTTGTGCGGTTTCCGGAAAATCCCGGAAATCGTATCCCTCTTCGAACGCGTGCTTCCGCCGGAATTTTCATACCTTATATATACGTTAAAGAACAAAAACCGAGACCACGGCGTCGAAGCGAAAAAATCTCTGGCGACTTTCTTCGAAGTATTTCTGTCGATTAAAGACTCGGAAAAAGAGGCGCTGGTCGAATACGCGGTAGATTCGGCGGGAAAAAATTCAGAAGGAGACGACGCCTTCGAATGGGTGGAAAGAATTCATCGCGAGTTCAACCTGAAAGGAAAAAACGCTCCGCGCGTCGGAATAGGAGCTTTGGTCCCGGATACGGGCGTCTTTGCACCCTTGTTCTTGAATCTGGTTCGTCTCGAGCCAGGCCAGGCATTGTTTCTGGGAGCGGGCATCCTTCATTCGTACTTGGGCGGGCTGGGGATGGAACTGATGGGGAACTCCGACAATGTTGTGCGGTGCGCCCTGACCGGCAAGCATGTCGATCCGGACGAACTGGCGAGGTTGGTTCGTTTCGAAACGGAAGCCCCCGAAGTGTTGGCCCCCGAAGAGGGCGACAACGGCGAACGAATATACGAAACGCCCGCCGAGGAATTCGCGCTGTCCTCGGTTTTGTTGGAGGGCGGCAGGATTCACTGCGGCAGGGAAAACCGGAGCATCGAGATCATGCTGTGTACGCGAGGCGAAGCCCGGTTATATTTCGGAAACGAAAACGCGCTGGCCGAAGTAAAAAAGGGAGATTCGGTATTGATACCTGCCGCCGCCCCGAAATACCGCATCGAGGGCGACGTCGAGCTTTTCAAGGCCAGCGTGCCCGCTAGGTAAACGGATTGTTCCATGAAAAAAGCGAAAACCAAAAACTTGAAAATCGGAACCGTCGGTATCGCTTCGGTTCTGGCGATAGTCGCCCTGTTTCTTTTCCCGATCGAAGGGACTTGCGAGGTCGTCTTTCAGAAGGAGTATGTCCTGCCCTCCGTCGAGATCGACCGGCAAACGTCGGAGATGGTTCGAATCGGCGATTGGGCGGGGGCCATGGACGGCCTGCTGTCGGCACTCGAAGACGAAAACGCCGACCCGGCGATAGAAAGATACGTGGTTCACGGATACAAGGCCGTAGGAATGGCCGCCCTGTCCGAGCGCAAAATCGACGAGGCCATTGAAAATTTCAGACGGGGGCTTCTGTTCGACGACCAGGACCCGGACCTTCATTTGGGCATGGGATTGAGCCACATGATGCGTTCCGACTACGGAGACGCCGAAGGTTCCTTCAAGCGCGCGTTGTCCTTGGAGCCGGCCAATTTCGTCGCCCGTCTGAAGCTCGGGGAAATCTACTACTTGTCGAACAATCTTGTCGCATCGGCGGAAATGTGGAAAGAGGCGCTTAGGATCAAGCCCGACGACGCCGACTTGCGAAAACGCCTGGAAAAGCTTGAGCTTCAATTGGCGATGAACGATGGTTTGAACGTGGAGGCGAACAGATATTTTTCCGTCGTTTTCGACGGCGAAGCCATTCCGGAGTTGAACTTTACGGTCATGGAAATTTTGAAGGACGCCTACGTGGACATAGGCCAAACCCTTTTCGCGTATCCCAAGCGCCAAGTCGCCGTGACGCTTCTGACCCGCTCCGCGTTTCAGGACGTCACCGAAACTCCGGGATGGGTATCCGGCTTGTACGAAGGCCAAATAAAGGTTCCGGTGGCGGGCTACGATCCGGTCGTCCTAAAGCGAATCCTGTACCACGAATATGTTCACGCCGTCGTTTACGACATGATGTCGAACCGCTGCCCGTGGTGGATCAACGAAGGTCTCGCGCAGTATCTTTCGGGCGACGCAAATGGAAACAGGATCAAGAAAGGACTCGCCCGGACCATCTTGAGCGGCGGAAAGGCGCCGTCCCTGGAGAAGCTTCCGGGAAACATCTTCGGCGACCCCGCGCTCGCTCGAACCGACTACTCGTTGGCATTGTCCGCGATCGACTTTTTCATCGACGAATTCACCATATTCAACCTCTTGGAAGCACTGGAAGCTCTGGCGGAGGGGAAGGACACGGACACGGCCCTCAGGCTGTCCACCGGGTTCGGACTCTGGGAATTCGAAAAATTCTGGCGAGAATCGACAGTCGGTTGGTAGCGGAAACACAATTCGGGAATGCCGGACCATGAAAATGCCTCCACGCCATCGGAACGTCACGGCAAAAAGATTGTTTCTGGACGCCTATCAGTTTGTTCGCGCCCAATCCTTCGTCTCCAGGCGTTTTGGAAGACAGTTTCTTCCAAGCCGCGATCGCGTGGAGATCGATATCACCTACAAATGCAATGTCTGGCTATTATATGTGCGCGGTCGCGGGCGGCATCGACAGGATTTTTCAATACGGCTTGGGCAGAAAGGAACTGCCGGAAGAATCCGACGACTTTTCCGACCAAATGCTCTCTTTTTGCAGGCTTTGCGGGCATTTCGGATTCCAGTGGCCAACGAGAAGAACCAAAATTTCAAAAACATGGCTTTCTGCTTACAATCGATGGAGAGCCCAGGGTGAGGTCGATCAAGATCAAGGAACGTCGAATTAAAATGAAGCGGCTTAAAATACTGCATGCGATCGGACAGAGGCCGGAGATGACGGGGAGCGGGGTCTATGTCGAGGCGATCGTCAAAGAATCCGAAAAACGGGGTTTTTTCAATTATCGGATCGCGGGGGTTCCTTCAGGCAGCGTCGATCCGTCGAAAGATCCGGACATGGAAGAACGTCGCTACGTTTTTTTCGAGTCGGAGTTCCTGGATTTTCCCGTCCCCGGAATGTCGGACGTAATGCCCTATAAAAGCTCCCTTTTCAGGGAATTGAAAGGCAGGAGACTGACCTCCTACAAGTCGGCTTTCGCCGATGCGCTTAAAGAGGCCGTGCGCCGTTTCGAACCGGATATTATTCACTCGAATCATCTTTTCGTCCTGACGGCGCTGATCAGGAAGCTTTTCCCGGACATTCCCGCAGTAGCGACTTGCCATGGCACGGAGCTGAGGCAGTATGACAACTGTCCCCATTTGAGGGCTTTCGTGAAATGCCATTGCCGGACGCTCGACAGGATTGTCGCCCTTACGGCCGATCAGAAGAGGGAAATCTGCCGGGTGTTCGAAATTGCGCCGGAGAAGGTCGTTGTGGTCGGCGGCGGATACGACGACACCGTTTTCGCCCGCGCCCCGAAAGCTCCCGCCGGGACCGTCCATATTCTATACGCCGGCAAAATCAATCGGAGCAAGGGAGTGCCCTGGCTCTTGAAATCGCTTTCGAGAATGGAAGACCGAGACTGGATTCTTCACATGGCTGGGGGAGGAAGCGGATCGGAATTCGAAGAATGCATGGAACTGGCCGGAAGATTGGGCGCCAATGTCTCCTTTCACGGCTACGTGGACCACCGCCGGCTTTCGGAACTGATGAAAACGTCCCATGTGCAGGTGCTCCCGTCGTTCTTCGAAGGCCTTCCCTTGGCGCTCTTCGAGGGACTGGCCTCCGGATGCCGGATTGTCGCTACCGGTTTGCCGGGCTTTTCCGAAATTTTCGGAAAAGCGAAAAAGGATACGGTCGATCTGATTCCGTTGCCGCCTCTGGAGACCATCGACCGGCCGTACCGGAAAGACGAAACCCTGCTGGAGGACGCGCTGCGGGAGAGTCTGACGAAGATGATAGAAGCCGTTAGAAAGTCTCCCGATTACGAAGATCCGGAGGCCCGATCGATCGCAAGGAACTATACTTGGGGGCGTGTTTTCGAGCAAGTATCTTCGGTCTATCGGGAAATCGTCGGCGATAAGAGCAGTCAAATCGATTTTTCGTTCGAATTTGTTGGCGTTGATAATGAAAACGATTGACACCTTTGTTATTCCCTATCTATAACTTGGTATTTTTCTCAGCGCCCGATTTTTCAGGAGCAAGAAACGAACGGCAAATGCCTGCTTTACGTCCGCAAGCCGCGAATAAAAAAACGCGAACTTACACTATCGGAGGGAACAAATTCATGAATGACGCAATGAAAGCTTTCTGCATAACCCAAATGAAAAAAATCGTCGCAGCCAAAGGCGAAGAACCTTGTCTTGCGGACGCTTCGAAGGAAGAGATCGAAGAGGCGCTGTTGAAGATCGCCGGCGTAACGGTACGGTGCAGAAAAGGCGTGATTTCGGGGGCGGTTGCAAGCGTGTTGTACAATCTCGACAATTTTCGCCCGGAGGTGCGCTCCGAATTCGAATCCGGCGTTTTCGAGCTGTGGCACGCGGAATTCAAAAAATCGCATCCCGAGAAGGTCGTGCCCGAAGTTGCATCGCCGGAACCCGTCGAAGTTCGATCCGAGGCGGAAGAGAAACCCGCTTCAGAAGCGGTAAGCGAGCCCGCACCGGAGCCTGAAGCCGCAGCCGAGTTTCAAGCCGAGAGGGTCGAAGCGAAACCGGAAGCCGCGCCTGCGGCGAAAGCCGAACCCGAATCCGCCCCGGAACCGGAAGAGAAGGACGGCGAGAACTCCGACGACAAGGAAAGCTCGATAACGGTTATGGCGCCATCGACCGAGGTGTTTCAAAAAAGACGGCGCGATTGGTTCGATTTGCTCTTGGACGCCTCGACGGCCTTGACGAGTCCCTTTGCGAGGAAAAAATAGACTTTGAGCATAATGGAATTCATAAACTGGAGTGTGTTCGTCGTTCATATCTCTCTGGCTTTGATCGCTTCCGGCCACGCCTTGCTGAACAAGAACGACCCTCGGTCGGTCTGGGGGTGGATTTCGCTCTGCATCATTTTTCCCCTTCTGGGATCGGCGTTGTATTTTCTGTTCGGAATAAACAGGGTGCGGGTGAGAGCCAAGAAACTGGGGTTCGTCCCTTCCTTCCGACTTTACGAAGGTTTCGGAAGACTTCCCGAAGGCGTGCTGGACATAATAAAGTGTTCTTCCGTTTCTCCGAAGCACCGGGACATCGCCAATATCTCGGATTCGGTCACGCGGCTTCCTCTGTTGGCCGGGAATCGAATCGAAATTCTATACAATGGCGAGGAGGCCTTTCCGGCGATGCTGGAAGCGATCAGGGGCGCCGAAAAATCGTTGTATCTTCTCACTTACATTTTCGAGACGAACAAAACGGGGCGAAACTTCATCGACGAACTGGAGCGGGCGAAAAATCGGGGGGTGGACGTCAGGGTACTCATTGACGGTGCCGGGGAACTCTATTCGTTTCCGAGGGCCGGGACCTTGTTGAAAAAGCGAGGCGTTAGAACGGCCCGCTTCATTCCTCCCACGCTCAAGCCTCTCGAATTCCATGTCAACTTGCGAAACCATCGGAAACTTTTGGTTGCGGACGGCAAAGTCGGCTTCACTGGGGGAATGAACATCGGGGATCGTCATTTGGCGGACAATCTCCGCAATCCGGGAAGAATCTTCGATGTTCATTTTAAAATTACTGGGCCCGTACTGTCCCAGATGGAAAAGACTTTCTTGGACGACTGGGCGTTCGCGACCGGCGAAATCACGGAAATGTCGCCCGATGTTTGCGAAATGATGGGAGGAGCCATTTGCAGGACTATCGTCGACGGTCCCAACGAGGACCCCGAGAAACTCACTTTTATACTGGCGGGGGCCATTTCGTCGGCCAGAAGAGCGGTTCTGATCATGACGCCCTACTTCCTGCCGTCCAGGGAAATCGTCGGGGCGCTCCAGACCAGCGCGCTTCGAGGGGTCGAAGTTTGCGTGGTCCTTCCGTTGAAAAACAATCTGCCATTCATGAAATGGGCGGCGGGCAATTTCCTGTGGAAAATAATGCAATGGGGCGTGAAAATATATTTTCAACCCCCGCCTTTCGCCCACACGAAGCTGTTGGTCGTGGACGACTATTACTCCCAAATAGGTTCTGCCAATATGGATCCCAGAAGCCTGCGGCTGAATTTCGAAATGAACGTCGAAATTTTCGATACGTCGACGGCCGCCGCCTTGTCGCGACATATCCGAAACCGCATAGACAGGTCCATGGAACTCAAATTGAAGGACTTGGACGAGCGAAATCTCGCGCTAAAGCTAAGAGACGCGCTGGCATGGCTTTTCTCTCCGTATCTGTAGTTAGCGATTAGCGGTTAGGTTTTAGTGGTGCCGCTTTGGCATGAAACCGCCAAAAGCTAACACCTGACCCGCTCAACCCATCGGCAGTATGTTCGGTTCCTCCACGCGATTTTTCCCGTTGAACCGCTTGACCATGTTTTTTTTCAGCAGACGCGACGTCAGGTTGATCACCTTGCACCCGTATTTGATGTTTTTTTCGACGATATCCGGGTAGTGTCTGAGGCTTGTTTTCAATTTGACGCCGTTGGAGGTGACTTTCCTGAGAATATTGATCTCCTTTCCGATCACCTTTGTCTGTTTCATTACGATCGCGTCCAGAAATGCTTTTCTGGTGGGTTTGCACTCGGAATACGTGACCACTTTGCCCATGTGGTACATGGAGTGGCCGTCGCTTCCGCCGGTCAGCGCCTTGTCTATGTTGAAGCCGAGGAGTGCGGATTTCAGGTTCCATTTTTTCAGGTTTTCCGCGTTAATGGCCTCGATTCCGTCGCACATTTTCAAGAGTTTCTCCAAGCGCTCCGTCGGAAACTGGAGATTGCACACTCCCGTGTACATGGCGCTGTAAGGGTGGGGGAAAACGATCACGCATTTGTATTTTTTCGCCCTGAAGATGATCTCTTCCATGGGAAGCTCCGTCGAACTCATTATGTCGATTCCCCGGAACGGTTCCAGATCGTTCTTGAAGAATTTTTTCAGGCCCGCGATGCTGTAGAAATAAATCAAAAGATGGGTCCCTTCCGCCGAGGTGACCTCTATGCCGGGGATGCTGAGGAGATCTTTCTCCCTCGCGATTTCCACCGCTCCCCGAATTTCGTTGTGATCTGTGATGGCGATGCCGATCCCCATGTTTCTCGCTTTTTCGGCAAGCTCCGGGACCGAGTTCAATCCGTCGCTGTGACGGGTATGGAAATGAAGGTCCACCACCGTGTAGTTTTTTGTCAAAGTGTCTAAATCCGGCCGCTCGAACTGAACACGATTGATATTGTCCATTTTTTTCCTGTTTGGATGGTTTTGAAAATACTACCGAACGATAAAGAACGAAAAATTATAATGCCCGAATTCAAGCTGCGCAAACACCCAGCGTTCGATTTCGCTTGAAAAGCACTTTTACACGAAAATCGACTTAAAATAAAGGCCGAATTTGCTCGTCGCGAATCGCGACCTCGTCGAAGGTCTTTATTTCGGACAGAATCCTCGTGGAAGCGTCCAAGAGTTCGATCGCCAAAGCGGCGCCGGTACCTTCTCCAAGTCTGAACTTCAAATCCAGAAGCGGTTCCAGTTCCAACCGGTCCAACATAAACCGATGTCCCGCTTCGACCGAATTGTGGCTCGCGAAGAGATAATTTCGTGCGCCGAGGGAGAGTTCGCAGGCGATCAGCGCGCCTGCGGTCGATATGAGCCCGTCGCAAACCACCGGAATTTTGCGGGCCGCGGCTCCGATCACAAGGCCCGCGAGTCCGCCGATTTCGAATCCGCCGATTTTAGCGAGCACATCGACGGGGTCCGACGGATTCGGGCGGTTTGTTTCGATTCCCTTTTCAATAGCCTTGATTTTTCGTTGCAGTCCTTGATCGTCGATGCCCGTGCCTCGCCCCACCAGTTTCGGGATCGGAATATCCGAGTATACGGCGATGATCGCCGCAGAAGGAGTCGTGTTCCCGATTCCCATGTCTCCCGTTCCCAGAATATCGACCGGTTCGTCCCGGCAAAGTTCCTCGACGATCTCGATTCCCGCCTCTATGCTTCTCACGGCTTCTTCCCGGCTCATCGCGGGACCTTTGGCGAAGTTTTTCGTCCCTTTTCCCACCTTTTTGTGAAAAACGGGAAGATCCGGCGGAAATTCGCATGCTACTCCCAGGTCCGCGACCCGTACTTTCGCCCCGGCATGCCGGGCTAGAACGTTTATGGAGGCCCCCCCGGCCACGAAGTTGCGAACCATCTGGGCGGTCACCTCCGACGGAAAAAGGCTCACGCCTTCCTCGCAAATTCCGTGGTCCCCCGCGCACGTGACGATCACCTTGTTGTTCAACCGGACGTCCAGCGTCCCCCGGATTCCGGCCAACCGCGCACCGACCTCCTCCAGAAGTCCCAAGCTTCCGGCCGGCCGGGCCTGGTTTCTAAGCCTTTCCTTCGCGGCTTCGAAAGCTCCCCTGTCGATATCTTCCATCCGGTTCAAAGCGTCCTGCAGTGTCTTCATGTCGTTTCCTCCCCTTGAAAATGCGAATATTGAAAAATAAGCGGGCGACGATTTCGGGCAAAAAAAAACCGTGCCTCGGCCGAAAAAGCCGACGACACGGAAACCGTTTTATTAAGACAAACGCGCAAAAATTGCAATGGATATCTTGATCGGCCCGGACGTTCTCTTATGCTCACATCTCGTTCAAATGTCGGTTTTCAGTAGACTTGCGAAGCAACTCCCCGAAAGTTTCAAGGGATTTCTCCAAAATTTCAATATTCGGATTATGGTCGAATCGAATAAAATCCTCCCCGTTTTTCTCCATTTCGTTCAGGATGTAAAAACTCGTGTACAGGCGGACGTCCCTGGCCGGCTGGTATCTCATGGCGCCGCCCTTTCCCTCGCCCGCCTCGGAAACCAAGCCGGCGTCGATCATTTCGTCTATGGCTAGCCCGACGAAGGAGGCTGGAATTTGGAGCGCTTCGGAAAGTTGCGCGGCAGTCGAGGGAGGCTTTTCCTCGGAGAAGTTTTTTGCGAGCACCCTTGCCACTGCAAGATATAGAAGTTTTTTGCGCGAATAGCTCAATTTTTTTGCATAAGGCTCGAATACGTAGTTTTGCGCGTTTTCGAACGCATAGGAAAACTCGGCGCCGAACAGGACGATAAGCCAGCTGACCTGAAGCCAGAGAAGGAACAGGGGGATGGCCGCGAAACTCCCGTAAATCGCGTTGTACTGGGCCACTCCCACTTGGAAGGCGAGATACCCCCACTGGGCGGCCTGGAAGACGGTCCCCGCGAAAATTCCCGCTATAACGGCCGATCGCGGTTTCACGTTCGTGTAGGGCATGGACTGGTAGATGTATGTCAGGACAATCCAGATCAGCATGTAGGGAAGCAGCTTCAGGGCCGAAAAGATCACCGGGCTGAAAATGCCCACGAATACCACGTTTTCGACGATCTCTTGCACGCGGACGGTGATGAACACGGAGACGCTGCTGTGCAGTATGGCCAGGATGGGACAAATGATCATGATCGCGAAATAATCGTTGAACTTCCTTCCCATGCTCCTGGCCTTCCTCACCTTCCAGATCCGGTTCAGGGACGTTTCGATATGGCCGAGCACCTTGACGACGGTCCAAAGCAGGGTCGCCACGCCGATTCCGGCGATTACGCCTCCCTTGGTTTTTTCCAGAAGCTCCTGGGCGAATTCGATCACCTTGGTCAAGGCTTCCTCTTGGAATATGAAGTTTTCGATCAGCACTTTGCGAAGCATCCCCTCGAAACCGAATCCCTTGGCGATTCCGAAGGCCATTGCCAAGACCGGAACGATGGAAAGGAAGGTGTAAAAGGTCAGGGCCGAAGCTCTCAGGACGCAATCGTCCTTCTGAAAGCCGTTCACGGTAAGCACCATCGTCCTAAGGAGCCGCACCGCAAACGCCTTGACGGGCGACAAATTGTCCGTTCTTATGCGCCAAACCCCAAGGCGGAAAAAGGTTTCGATGTCCGCCGCCATGGTTCTGATTTTGCCGAGACTGATTTTCATGGTTCCGCCTTCCTGATCGTATTGCCGATGTTCGGCCGCCGGAAAAAAACAAGAAACTTGCAAAAGGGTTGCGATTGACAGCTTAACTTAATTTTCGATCTGTGATAAGAAAACTTTCGCAATCGACATGAAAACATGTAAATAGACCATTATTCGGAAAAAATGAAGAGGTGAAACAAGCATGAACATTGAACGCGAACAAATCGAATTCGACGTCCTATTCGTGGGCGGAGGCCCCGCCTGTCTTGCCGGCGCCATCCGGCTGATGCAAATATCCAACGAGAAGGAACTCGGCCTGGAAGTGGCCGTCATAGAAAAAGGCGCGGAATTCGGCTCTCACGCGCTGTCCGGCGCCGTCATGAATCCGGTTGCGCTCAAGGAACTCTTGCCCGACTACAGGAAAAAGGGGTGTCCCGTCGAAAAAAACGTCAAGGGCGACGAATTTTATTTTCTGACTCCGACCCGGGCATTCAGGCTTCCTTTAGTCCCTAAATACATGCACAACGCCGGGTTCGAGATCGTCAGCCTTTCGAGGCTCGTCCGGTGGATGGCCGGGGTCGCCGAGGAAGCGGGGGCGAACCTGTTCCCCGGGTTCGCCGGGACCGAAGTTCTCTACGATTCGGACGGCGCGACAATCATAGGCGTGCGAACCGGCGACAAGGGGCTCGACAAGGATGGAAACCCCAAGGGCAATTTCGAGCCGGGGATCGACATAATGGCCAAGGTGGTCGTGTTCGGCGAAGGCGCGAGAGGGAGCCTGTTCAAAAAAATCATGGAGAAAATCCCATCCGCGAGACCCAAGATGCCGCAGGTTTTCGAAACCGGCGTCAAGGAAGTGATTCAGCTTCCGGAAGACAACTATTTCAAGGACAGCAAGGGGAACGACATCCATACTCTGGGCTACCCGCTCGGACTGGACACGCCGGGAGGCGGTTTCATATACGAGATGAAGGACGGCCGGATCACGCTCGGATACTTGACGGGTCTTTCCTACGAGGACTCTATGCTCGATCCTTACGAAAAGTTCGTGCAGTTCAAATCGCATCCTTTCATAGCCGAAATAATCAAGGGCGGCAAAATCGTGGAATCGGGCGCGAGGACCGTTTCCACGGGCGGATACTATACGATTCCGGAGCTTGCGACGGACGGCGCCATGTTCGTGGGAGGAGCGGCGGCCATGCAGCATGTGCCCGGCCTCAAGGGGATACATGCGTCCATGAAGTCCGGCATGCTCGCCGCCGAGGCCGCCGCCGAGGCTTTGGAGAAGGGCCGTTTCGACAAGGAAGCTTTGGGGGCGTACCGTCGGCTTTTCGACGAGAGTTGGCTGAAGGAGGAAATATACGAAGGAAGAAACTTCGCGCAGGCGTTGGCCAAGAAAATGCCGCTCAAGCTGGTTTACCTGGGCGCCCAGTATTTCACAGGCGGAAAAGGCGTTCGGGACGCCATGCCCGCGACGGAGGACTGCGAAACTCTGCTGCCGGCGTCGACGCCGATTTTCAGGAGGGCCAAGCCCCTGGACAAGAAAATCTACGACGGAGAGCTTTACGCGGACAAGCTCACCGGCGTCTATTTGTCCAAAACCGTGCATCGGGAGGATCAGCCTTCGCACTTGATCGTTCGCGACACAAACGTATGCATGCACGAATGCTATCCGAAGTACAAAAGTCCCTGCACCCGTTTTTGCCCCGGCAACGTCTACGAGATCGAAATCGAGGAGGGCAAATCGAGACCCAGATTGAAGCTGAATCCGGCCAACTGCCTCCATTGCAAGACTTGCGACATAAAGGACCCGTTCAAGAATATCGATTGGACCTGCCCGGAGGGAGGGGAAGGACCGGGGTATACGGTAGTATGACAGCTAACCAAAGACAAGGAGGTTGAACATGTCCGGTATTTTGCAATTGGTCAAGGACAAGGATCCGGGGGAAAGGGAGTTTCACCAGGCGGTGGAGGAGTTCTTGGAGTCGGTCCAGCCCGTGCTGGAAAGAACTCCCGAGTATGGAAAGACCAAAATTCTGGAGCGCTTGGTGGAACCGGAGCGAGTGATTCTCTTCCGCGTTCCGTGGGTGGACGACCAAGGCCGCATTCAGGTCAACAGGGGCTTCCGCGTCGAGATGAACAGCGCCATCGGACCTTACAAGGGCGGCTTGAGATTTCACCCTTCGGTAAACCTCGGGATTTTGAAATTCCTCGCTTTCGAACAGGTGTTCAAGAACGCCTTGACCACGCTTCCGATGGGCGGAGGCAAAGGCGGTTCCGATTTCGACCCCAAAGGCAAATCCGACCGGGAGGTCATGGCCTTTTGCCAAAGCTTCATGAGCGAGCTTTACCGCCATATCGGCCCGAATACCGACGTGCCGGCGGGGGATATCGGGGTGGGCGCCAGGGAGATCGGATATCTTTTCGGCATGTACAAGAAACTGGCTAACGAGTTCACGGGGGTGTTGACCGGAAAGAGCTTGAATTGGGGAGGAAGTCTGATACGCCCCGAGGCCACCGGATACGGCAGCGTATATTTTGCGCGGGAGATGCTCGCAACGAGAGGAGAAAGCCTTGAAAACAAGGTGTGCCTGGTCTCGGGTTCGGGCAACGTGGCGCAGTACACCGCCGAAAAGCTGATTCAACTGGGGGCCAAGGTCGTGACCTTGTCGGACTCTTCCGGTTACGTTTACGACGAGAAGGGCATCGACGCCAAAAAATTGTCGTTTGTCATGCGTCTTAAAAACGTGAGGAGGGGCAGGATAAAAGAATACGCGGACAACTTCCCGGACGCGGTCTATACACCGGCGGACCCGTCGCTCGACCACAATCCTCTGTGGGACCACAAGGGGGATTGCGCGTTTCCGTCCGCCACCCAGAACGAAATAAACGGAAAGGACGCAGCGAATCTCGTGAAAAACGGCGTCCAACTAGTTTGCGAGGGGGCCAATATGCCCACCACCTTGGACGGAATCGACGTTTTTTTGGATTCCAAGCTGCTGTACGGGCCGGGCAAGGCGGCCAACGCGGGCGGCGTATCGGTTTCCGGCCTGGAAATGACCCAGAACAGCATGCGCTTGAGCTGGACGAGACCGGAAGTGGACGAACGTCTAAAAATAATAATGCAAAGCATTCATGGAACATGTCTGCAAACCGCCGCCCAGTACGGTTTTCCCGGAAACTACGTGGTCGGGGCGAACATCGCGGGGTTCGTCAAGGTGGCGGAAGCGATGCTGGATCAGGGAGTTGTTTAGGTTTCAGCGCGAGATTCGCGATTTAAAAGGAACGCTTGTGTTGCGCGAAACGCCCGATTTATAACAATCCATGGAGCAAAAAAAGAATGAACAAAGCAGAAACCGTCGATGACCAAAGAACATATGCAAGGCAAATCGAAGTATTGGGTGGAGTGAAGGTCGAAATCAAAGAAATCACGTATCCGATGAACAATGGCGCGGGAGAAACGGGAGCGCTCAAAGACATGGCCGAAGGGGGCGTCGGTTTTACCGCCCTGAAGCAATACGAACCGGGGACGCTGGTGGAATTGAAAATTCACTTGGCCGGATGGCAGCGTTTCAAAAAAAGCTATTCGAGACTGATCGACGACAGTGTCGCGGTCGCGCCCTTGACCGCCGTGGGAGAAGTGATCTGGTGCAAGGGAGCGGCAGGGGAAGACGGCTGGGATGTGGGGGTGAAGTTCAGGGATATCTACGAGGACGATTACCAGGCCATGCGACGGTATTTGGATGAAATAAAGTGAAAGCCCGAATATTTGTTTGCATTCGCAGCGAAGTCATAGTATCCTGACAATCTACAAAGAGGCAAAAGGAAATTTTGCGTCTTGATAGGGGGAAGAGATCCGGGAAAATCGGAAAACGATCCCGGCATCGCCCGCCATCGATGTAAGGAAAAATTGATGGCGACTTCATACACGGTCCCTGTTGGAGCGCCCGATGAACACTTGTACTTCGTACCGCCGCGGAAATAGAGAAACGGATATTCCTTCCGAAAAAGACGAAAACGACGAAAGAACGCAGCAGCTCTCGATGTTGTTGGAGTCTCTCCCGGTCGTCGCCTATGCCCGCGAGGCGCGGGCGAATTTCGAATTGACCTACGTAAGCCGGTCGGTGGAGGAAATGACCGGCTACACTCCTTCGCAATTCCTGGAAGATCCCGCCTTTTTAGCCAATTGTATTCACGAGGACGACCGCAAGAAATTTCTAGAGGAATTGGAGGTTTCCTGCGGCCACGAAAAATTCCAGGCGGAATATCGTTTCAGGATCGCCGACGGCACGTACCGATGGTTGTCCGACACGCGACGGACCGTGAAAGGACGGGACGGGAAAATCAAACGCGTAGTCGGCGCGTTGCAGGACATCAGCGAGGAAAAGAAGCTTCGCCAAGAGTCCGACTACCGTTTGCAGCAGATCATCCAGGCCGACAAGCTGGCGTCGTTGGGAGAGGTGGTCGCAGGGGTCGCCCACGAGATCAACAATCCGAACAGCTTTATCACTTACAATATACCGATCCTCGAGGAGACTTGGCAAATATTCGAACCGATATTGATGGAGTACGGTTCGCATCGTCCCGACTGGCGAAATTGCAACATGACCATGCCGGAGTTGTGCCAGGACATGGGGGAAATCATCCAGGCGATCAAAATCGGATCGGACCGCATCACCAAGGTGGTGGAAAACCTCAAGGAATTCGCCCGCGCGGACGCGGGGGCCGATTTCAAGTCCTTGAACGTCAACGAAGTGGTCGAAAAGACGCTGGTGATCGTGGGAGGACAGCTTCGCAAATCGGCGATGGACATTCGGGTCGACCTTTCGGACGACCTTCCGGAGATCAAGGGCAATTTTCAAAAGCTGGAGCAGGTGGTCGCCAATTTGCTGGTCAACGCGGCGCAGGCGATACCGGATCGCGAGAAGGGGAGCATCAAAATAAGGACAAAACTGCTGGAGGCTCCCGGGTGCGTTCTCCTTGAAGTGGAGGACAACGGCACGGGAATGAAAACGGATGTTCTGGAAAGAATATTCGAACCCTTTTTCACCAGGCGAAGAAACGCCGGGGGGACGGGATTGGGTCTTTCGGTCTCGTACGGACTCGTTCAGGAGCATGGCGGAAAAATAGGCGTTCACTCGAGGCCGGACATAGGGAGCCGCTTCATGGTCTTTCTGCCCGTGGACGGCGAACTGAAAATCGATATCCGTCCCGCCATTCTTTGCGTCGACGACGACGTCCTGATGCTCGACATGCTCAAGACGTTGTTCGTCGAGGTCAAAAAGATGGTCTTCGAAAGCACCAGCAACCCCGAAAGCGTTCTCGCCTATCTGGAACAGCATCCGGAGGTGGATATCGTCCTGACCGATCTCATGATGCCAGGAATCGACGGCTGGGATCTTCTGCAAAAAATAAAAAAACGGTTTCCATTGATTTCCGTAATACTTTATTCCGGCCATCACAACTTGCTGGCGAGGCCTCCCGAAGGAGCCGTCCTGCCGGATTGCATCCTGGAGAAACCTTTCGAGATAAACAAGCTTCTCAATATCATCTACACGACCGACAGGCAGCGTCTATGAAAATTTTGATCGTGGACGACGAGCGGGTGGCGCTGACGTCCATTCGGCGGATGCTCAGGCGTCGCGGCTACGACAAGGTCGATATTTGCGACAACGGAAAAGAGGCGGTCGAATCGATCAGGGCGAACGACTACGATATCGTCCTGTTGGACTTGCTCATGCCGGGAATGGACGGCATGGAGGTGATGGTTTCGACCAAGCCTTTCAAGCCCGAGACGGAATTTGTCATGCTGACGGCGCTGGACGATGTTTCGACCGCGGTAAAGGCGGTAAGGAACGGCGCGTACGACTATCTGGTGAAAACGGTCGATCCCGACCGTCTTGTTTTGTCGCTGCAACGGGCTTACGAACGCAAAGGGCTTCTGGCCGGGCTGGCCGGGAACAAATCTTCGAAGGAAAACGGCATTCCGGAAATATTTTCCGACATAGTCACACGATGTCCCCGGATGATCGAACTGCTTTCGTTCGCCCAAGTCATGGCCGGAAGCGGCGCGCCAATCATTGTCACCGGCGAATCCGGGACGGGCAAGGAGCTTCTTGCCAGAGGAATCCATCGCGGAGGGCCTTGCCCGAACGGCCCTTTCATCCCGGTTAACGTGTCGTCCGTTCCCGACTCCCTTTTCGAGAGCCAGTTTTTCGGCCACGTGAAGGGTTCTTTTACCGGCGCGGCCAACGACTACCCGGGATATTTCCGCCAAGCCAGCGGCGGCACTCTTTTCCTGGACGAAATAGGGGAACTGGCTTTCCACTTGCAAGCCAAATTCCTGCGGGTCCTCGAAGACAGCACCGTCACGCCCCTCGGCGACACGAAAGCCTGTTCCGTATCCGCGAGAATCGTGTCGGCCACCAACCAGGATCTGAACAAAGCCTGCCGGGAGGGCAAGTTCCGGCTCGATTTGTTCTATCGTCTCAAATCCGCCCATATTCACCTTCCGCCCTTGAGGGAAAGGGACGGCGACATTCCGCTTTTGGCGGAATGGTTTCTGGAAAAAGCCTGCAAACGCTACGGCAAGGTCGTCAAAGGGTTTCATCCCGAAGCCGTGCGGTACCTTCTACAGAAAAGCTATCCGGGAAACGTGCGTGAATTGAAGCAACTGGTGGAGACGGCGGTCCTGCTGACGGATTCCGAGCTTGTCTTCCCGCAGGCTTTGGGGGGGGAACCGGGACCTGCAAATCCTTTCGGACGCAGCCTCTGTACGTTGAAGGAGGAAGCCGACAGGCATTTTGTCTATGTTTTGGTCCAAACAGGGGGGGGGCGGCAGCAAGCCGCCGATATTCTGGGGGTTTCGGTACGACAGGTTCAGAGAAAGATTGCGCGACTTAAAAAGGACCCCGGTTGGCAAGAATTCCTGCGCGACATTTAGGTCGTCAGCTGCGACATTTAGGTCGCATTGTCGAAATAGCATTGCAAAAACAAGATGTCGAAGCCCTCGTCCTCGCTCCTGCCCCATAGTTCCGGAAATTGCGACGACATAGGCGTCGGCGGTTCCATTGAGGATTCCACGCGACCCGGACCGCCTTTTTGCCCGTTCTATCGCTCCGGAAAAAATTTCGCTGCAAACTGCGGATTGGCGTATCGACAGGGTTTGAAGTTTTTCCTTTTTGGAATGCAAGGGATGTTTCCGTTCGAGTTTCCAGTCGTGCGGATTTTTGGCACGCGTATTGCTCAAGAATCAAGCCGGATATAGGGGCGAACGCATTTCGGGGCCCACTCCCGAATGTTCTCTCCCTTCTCGTCCCGTATCCAACTAGTTTCAAGGCCGGGTTCTTTCCTCCCACCGGGCACATCTCCCCCCTTAGATGACAAACCCCCGGCCTTGAAACACCCTTTTTTTTCGGAAGAAAAGCGAACCCGTGAAAAGGGAAATGGAAATAAGGCGTCGGCGGTTTCGAAAAAAGCGGGGGGAGGAAACGTCGAAATGGAAATTAAAGCTTTGTTTTTTTCGATCATGTATGCGGTGAAAGCGGCAAGCGAAAAAAAGTCGATATCGGCGGAAATAAAAAGGATTCTCGTCGTTGACGACGAACCGGAATTCGTCAAGACGATCCAACGCCATTTGAGAAGGGAAGGGTTTTCTCTTGACACTGCGTCCGACGGTAAAATGGCCCGCGAGCGAATCGAGATTTCCTTTTGCGAGGACAATCCCTTTCAACTGGTGATTACGGACGTCTTGATGCCCCGCATGGATGGAATCGAGCTGATGCGGTGGATACGGGATTCGCATCCTGAAATAAGCGTGCTCGCCGTCTCGGGATTTGCAGACACAATCATGAGCGAGAAAATCATTCGTCCCGAAATGGACGAATCTTGTCAGAAACCTTTTACCCCGCGCAAAATGATGGTTCTGTTGGGGAAAATAGGGGAGAAGCGCCGGAATATCGGTTTTCCGGGAGCCTAAGCATAACGGATTGCAAACACATGCTGATTTTCTGCGAAGAGTGCGGACAAAGACTTGATCTGCGCGGCGAACACGTCCATTCCGACTCCCGTTCCCGGCGTTTCAGGTGCGACGGGTGCGGAGAGGCGCTGTCTGTTTGCAAAGACGTTCATACTGCGGCGCTCGATTCTCCCGAGGAGGTCGAAAACCAAAGGGGGAACGGATCGATTTCCATTGCCGAACAAGGTCCGCTTCCGGGGGTGCTCGTGGTGGACGATTCCAGCATGATTCGGAAGGTCTTGAAAAGCATACTGGAAACCGGAAAAAGGGTAAGGGTGATCGGAGAGGCGTCCAACGGGGCGGAGGCTTTGGAGCTGATTCCGAAGCTAAATCCGGACGCCGTTACTTTGGACGTCAACATGCCTGTCATGGACGGTTTGACCACCTTGAAGCACATGATGATAAAAAACCCGCGGCCCGCTGTCATGATTTCGACTTTGACCATCGAGGGGGCTAAAATCACGTTCGACGCTCTCAAATACGGAGCTGTCGATTTTATTCCCAAGCCGTCTCAAATTGGCGGACAATTGGAAAGACAGAAGCAGGATATTGTTCGAAAGGTTTCGCTTGCCGCCAGGATGGAAACGGGCGTTATCCGCTTGGCAAGGCCTCCTGCCAACATGGGGAACCCTCGGGTTTCCGAAATGAAACTGCCGGGGCAAATTTTTTGTATAGGAGCCGCCGAAGGCGGCTATGGCAGCCTTATCAAAATTGTCACCGGCCTCAGGCCCGATCTCGCGTCGGCCGTTTTGATCGTATTGTATGCCGAACCGGCCCACATCGACGCATTCGCAAGATATTTGGGCGAACACAGTCAGATAAAAGTGAGAAGGGCCAAAAACATGGGCGTCCTTTTGGGCGGCTATTGCTACCTCGCGTCGGGCGAGGAATATCTTACCTTGGACAAACACGACAGCCGATTGATTTTAAGGTTGAATCCCAATCCTTTTCCGGGTAGAAGGGGGGCTATCAACATGCTCATGATGTCCGCCGCGGAAATGTTCGGTCCGAAATCCATAGGGGCCGTTCTTTCGGGTTCGGGCGAGGACGGCCTCGAGGGATTGAGGGAGATTGCGAGGCAAGGGGGTTTCGTAGTTGTGCAGGCTCCACGCACTTGCATGTGCAAGGATATGGCTCTTGCCGCCATCGGGAACTTAAAGGTCGGCCGAGTAATTCCGGACTACGAAATGGCTGCCGAATTCAATGGGTTTTTGGACTGAAAACATAGTCTTCGAGGTTCTATCGAGCTAAATGGGAGGCGACCCAAAAAAAATCCTGCTTGTCGATGACGAATCCTATCTTTTGGAAGTACTGGTGGAATTCCTGAAGATGGATTCGGACAAATTCTCCATTCTGACGGCCAACAGCGGCAGGCAAGCTCTCGAAATCATGGCCCGGGAGGATGTCTTCCTCGTGGTCTCCGATATTTTCATGCCGGAGATGTCCGGAATTCACCTACTCGGCGAGATAAAGGAAAGAAAGCCGGACACGGCGGTGATTCTCATGACCGCCTACAGCACTCCCGACATTCGGTTCCAGGCCAGAAAGGGCGGATGTCTCCATTTCATAGAAAAACCCTTCGAACTGGCCCGCATCCGGACGTTGATCCTGGAACAGATGAACAAAAAGGAGCAGGGATTCGCGGGGACCCTGAAGAACATCCAGCTTCCCGATTTGATCCAGATGTGCTGCCTCGCGTCGATTACCATAACCGTGAAAGTGGTCAAGGAAAACCGCGAAGGGCTCGTCTACATTCAAGACGGCGAAATCGTCCATGCGGAAAGCGCCGGCGGCGTTTATGGCGAAGAGGCCTTTTACGAGATACTGTGCTGGGAGACCGGCAGCTTCGAGACTTTAGGTTCCGTGATCGTCCCGGAGACGAGTATCGAGAAAAGCTGGCAGTCGCTCCTGATGGAAGCAGTCAGAAGAATAGACGAACAATGCCACGAAAACGCACTCCATCCTGAAGAGACTTTGGAACCAGAGAACGAAGAGACTCTCCCGCCCGAAATGGAGGAAACCTTCTCAGGCAAAAAAATCGGGGTTTTGATCGTCGAAGATTCCGCCATGATGTTCAAGGCGTTGGAGAAAATGCTTTCCCAGGACGAGTCCGTGACGGTTTTGGGACGGGCAAGTAACGGAGCGGAAGCCCTCGCGAAAGTGGACGAGCTGGAACCCGACGTCATTACCCTCGACGTAAACATGCCGATAATGGACGGAAGCACGGCCTTGAAACACATAATGATAAAAAACCCTTGCCCTGTCGTAATCGTGAGCAGCATGGGAAGCAACTCCCAGACCAACATTCTTGACTTTCTCCGTCTGGGCGCCGTCGATTTCATAGCAAAGCCCGCAAGAGGCGAAGATGTCGAGGCATACGGGAGACACCTCGCCGAAGCCGTCAAAACGGCTTCCGCCGCCAGAATCGAAAATTTCAAGCGAGTGAAAAGCCATAAGTCGATCAACGGTGCAAGACTTGCCGAAACTCTGAAATCCGAGTGCGAAAGATTGACCGTGATCAACTCCGGTCCTGGAGGATACGCGGAGCTTATGCGTCTTATTCCCGAACTGCCAGGGATTCTGAATTGTTCCATCCTCGTTTTCCAAAACATGGCCCCCGAGATGCTGCTGCCTCTTTCGAACTACTTGGGGCGTACGAGCCCCGCCCAAGTCGTTCCGCTCGACCTGGAACAATTCGCCGGTCAACAGGTTCCATTGGCGGGAGGGTATTGCTATGTAAGCGATGTTCGAACGCCTATGGGGCTCGTTCGGAAGGAAGATAAATATTGCGTGGAGAAAATCGTCTTGCAGGCGCCGGGTATCGGCAATTTCGAGAGGTTTCTATTGTCCGCGGCGAAAAATTTTTCGGGCAAAGTGCAAGTGGTACTCCTGTCGGGCGCGAAGATCGAAAACCCGGAGGTCATCGGAGCGATCCGCAAAAACGGCGGTCAGACGATCGTACAGTCGCCCGAAACTTCCCTGACTCCGTTTTCCCTGGAAAAAATCATAGCCGACGGGCTCGCCGATTTCATCGTCGCTCCCATGCAAATCATCGATCATATTCTTCTGAAATGAGGATGCTGTAGTTCATGGCAGGATTGGGACATTCCGTCTGATTCGGAGAAAAAAAACTGGTGGCTTTTTGGAGAAAAATATCGGCCCCGTGGAGAATAGCCTTCCTTGCTTTCGCGTGGCTGTTTTTCATATCCGGCGCCCATTTTGGGCTGAACGGCGAACGAGGAGCCAGGAGAATCGTACGGATGGGCTACATGCCCGTCATTACGAACTTGGCTTGTCCGTTGCTCGATTACGCGAGCAGGAAAACGGACGGGGTCCGGTTCAACGCGATGAAATTTTCCTCGTTCGCCGAAATGGGCGAAGCCCTCAGAAACGGCGACATTCAAGTCGCGTTCATCATCGCCCCTTTGGCGATCGTTTTGAAGCAACAGGGCGAGGACGTAAAAGTCGTTTACATCGGAAACCGCCACGAGAGCACCTTGGTAGCCGACCGCAAACTGAACGTCCGAAAATTCGCCGATCTGGAAGGCAAAACCGTGGCCGTTCCCATGCGGTTTTCCGGGCACAACCTTGGCGTGCTGGAGCAGATCGAACGCCACGGAATGCAAGGACGAATCAATGTCGTGGAGATGAATCCTCCCGATATGGCGTCGGCCCTTGCCTCGGGCGCCCTTCACGCCTATTTCGTGGGCGAACCCTTCGCCGCGCAAACGGTCAAAAACGGCCAATCCGGCGTGGTATTCCACGTGGAAGAGGTATGGCCTGGATTCATTTGCAACCTTATGCTCGTTAAGTCGGAATTCATCGAAAACGAGCCGGATATCGTCGAGACACTCGTCCACGGAGCCGTCCGCTCGGGACTTTGGGCAAGGAAAAACCCTGAAAAAGCCGCAGACATCGTATCCTCCTATTGGAACCAGAAACGGGAGCTTGTGGAGTACGCGATGACATTCCCCCCCGATAGAATCGTCTACGACCTCTACACCCCCAAGGAGGACGAGCTGCGCCACATGGCGGGCCTGATGAAGCGATTCGGGCTGTCGGAATCCGACGACATTGCCGGACTGGTCGACGACCGGTTCGCTCGAAATGCCTGGCTGGAAAACGTCGAAAATATCGAGGACATTCTAAAAAGGCCGTAGCGCGCGACCGCCGCCGAAAACGTCTTCAACCCCCTCCTTACCCGGTAGCGCCGCCTTCCACGGCGGCGCGGCCATCCGCAAATCCGCTTGTCACGTTTCCAGGGTGAATTTCCACGCGCAGAACCACTCCTCGGGATGCTCGTCCGGGGGGCAGGCTACGCATTCGGTTCGAAACCTGCCGTCTATGGCCCGCGCAAAGTAGGGATATTCGACCATGCCCGCCGATTTGCACGGATACTCCTCCAGCCCCTTCCTTTTGCGGGCCGCTTGGACCCGGCACTTGTCCATGCGGAATATAAAAGTGTCCGGTCCCGTGTCCTCGCAGGATTGTTCGTTGATCAGAGCGTACAACCTAAAGGACAGCGCCGTTTTCAACGCCGGGATTCCCCCGTTTTCGGGAAGGCCCAGAATTTTCTTGATACGTTCGGCCTCGAAGGGCGAGTACCTGGACCAGCAGGCGTCGTTGCACCGCTTGGCGTCTATCATTCCGAACCGGTTTTCCACCGCCTGAAACCAGATGCCGTCGTTGGCGAGCCAATTGACGGCCAAGCTTTTCAACAACAACAAAAGCTGTTCCCGCGAAAGGCTGTTCAAAAAGACGGGCAGGCCGTCCTCCACAGGGAAATCCATCGTCTTTCCCAAGCGGTCCAACTGGTTTTTCGCGCTCGATTCCCAAACCGCATCCTCCACGGCCAGGGCCTCCCGCGCTCCCAAATGGTGCAGCACCTCCGAATGCCAGGCCCCGTAATGGAATACGATACGCCGAAAAGAATCCTCCACCATTTTCTTCAGTATTTTCGAATCCGCGTTTTGCAGGTTTTGTTCTTGTTCGTTCATAAGGTCATACCCTTGCTTATCGTGGTTCCATGTGGTTTTGAGCTTGGTTTTAGCATTGACCAGCGCGTTCGTATTCCCCCGAAAGGCGCTATGCGGACGCGTTGGTTTAAATTGGTTGTGTTGAAATTAAAACCGGTAATTTTGGTGGATGGCACTGACACCGCCGCATCCAGCCTGTCCGCGTTGGGATCAAGATCCTCATGTTATTTTGTTTAGTCTTAACGTTGATGCATCTGCAGTGGTAAGAATAACGAGAAAAGACGGCCGATGCGATACACAGGTAGCTCTTCCGCAAAATGTCAGTTGGTAATCTTCACAACCTCTCTTTTCAAAAGGTCCAACGATTTCCCATTGGTGGGGAGTTGGTGTACTGCGGTTTCTAAATCCGATACATTTGGAGGTGAATCATGCAACCACGGTCGGGCAAATACGGATGCTTGTGCAGCAGGTACATCCGCTGCGGCGATAAAACCTTCTCCTGGGATTCCGGATTGTGCGCCAACGACCAGGCATGACAATGGTGGCAAATTTCTCAAAAGGCAATACGACTGCATAGCATTAAAACAGGCCAAATCTGTGCGGCTCTTTCTGAACGAGTCATGATTTCCCCTCCTTTTTGACAGAAAAATAAATTAGCATCTTTCCTTAAGTATGGCAACATGGCATAAACGCCAATTTCATGGCTTTGCAGGGGCAAAAATACGATGGCTTTTCTGGAGCCTCTGCTGGAAATTTTTCGATTGGGGAAACATCCGTAAACAATCTCCGACTCCCCGTTTTCGCAGGATATGTTTCCGCTTTCCGGGTCACATAAACATGCTCCGCCTATACCTGGGACACTTGGTTTCGATCGACCGTAAAATCTCTTCCGGAATCTCGATTCGGAATTGCAGTTTGAATTTGTTGTTGATCGATCCCGGGTACCCCCCCCTTTCCGATCCATTTGAGTTTCTTTCAGGCGGAACTCCGGAGCATGGGGCAAAAAAAAAACTTGTTTTCGTTCTTCTCGACCTTAGTAGCCCGGGACGTTCCCTAATAAGGTATTTAATCTATAACAATTATACAACCGGACTGCAGAACTCCTGAACCCGGAACCACTGAACACTATTTACACTTGAAATTTCTCTTCCGCGACTATAGGCTTGCATTTGCATGGATTTCCGCGACCCATGAGAACCGACTACCCCTTACAAGGAGAATCAGATGAAATGGTATTATGCGGAAGGCAAAAAGCCAGTCGGACCTTTAGAGGCGAGCGAATTCCGGGAATTGGCGAAGAACGGCGAGATCAAGCCGGAGACGCTGGTATGGCGTTCGGGGATGAAAGCCTGGAAGCCTTTGTCGGAAGTGGATTTGACCGAGGTCGATCCCCCCGAGGCGATTTTGCCCGAAGAGATGGAGACCGCGACAGGTTCCGGCGAGATCGAAGCTTCCAAGGAGGCCTTGACAGAGGAGAAATCCGGCGCTGGCGGCGAAATCGAGGCGGAATACGAGCGAATGGACGAGATGGAAATTTGCGCGGAATGCGGAAGGTCGTTTTCTCCCGAGGACATGGTCAAGTACGGCGACCACTGGATTTGCCAATACTGCAAGCCCCGGTTCATGCAAAAAATGCGGGAGGGCATTGCCGCGGGCGGGGAAATGGTGTACGCCGGCTTCATGATTCGAGCGGGGGCCAAAATCATAGATATCGCCATTTTGTGGGCGTTCGGCATCGCGCTATCCCTGGTGGTGGGTTTCCTCTTTCCCGCCGGACCGGAAGGCGAGGGGGCGGTGGCGTTCGCCGTCATTTTGAACGCTTTGCAGTTGATCGCGGCGGTAGGCTATACGACGTACTTTCTAGGGAAATATTCGGCCACTCCCGGCAAGATGGCCTGCCGGTTGAAAGTCGTTACCCCGGAGGGCGAGCCCGTATCTTACGGGAGGGCATGCGGACGGTATTTCGCGGAAATCCTCAGCAGCCTGATTTTTTGCGTCGGATATCTTCTCGTCATATTCGACAACGAAAGACGGACTCTTCACGACAGAATCGTCGGCACAAGGGTGATAAGAGCCGATTGAGCGGTTCCCGCTTGACAAATAAAGGGGCGCGTCATACCGATAAGGATGTTTTGCAAATCATTTCTTTTTGAGAGGTTCGCCGATGGCCAAGCCAAAATTGAAGGAACATGCGATCAGGAGGGATTGGTGCAAGGGATGCGGCATTTGCGTCGAGTTTTGCCCCAAAAAGGTCCTGGAAATGGACAACGTCGAAAAGGTCGTGGCGGCGCGACCCGAGGATTGCATCTGTTGCAAGCTGTGCGAGCTTCGCTGCCCCGATTTGGCGATAGAGATCGAAACCGAGGACGAACCCCATGGGTCCGGAGCCGACAATCCGCGATAACACCTTTAATTGAGACGGGCTAATGCAATGAATGGAACATTGAAGTTTGTCCAAGGAAACGAAGCGTGCGTCGAAGGAGCTTTGTACGCGGGACTTCGGTTTTTCGCGGGATACCCGATCACTCCCTCC
>CAZNTU010000020.1:0-44017 GCA_964575975.1 uncultured Desulfobacteraceae bacterium | reverse complement strand
ATTATGAAAGCCGCGTAAATCGAAATCAAACCTGTGCTACGGTGTCGCTTTTGAGAATATACACGAACAAGGAAAAGCGGGCGATCGGTTGGAATAAAGGCGCGGACGCGAAGCGTCAGGAAGGCGTTCCCACGTGAAACGCTCGTCGTTATACACAAAATCGAACTCCGAAAATCGCGGCCCTGTTTCAAAATACCCGGATTCGACAAAGTGGTTTCTATGTATCCCTTTCAGGGAAAAGAGCCATCTTCGGCCCCGCTACCCAGGGTGGCGCTTCGCTCGACCCTGGGCTGCGAAATCAAACCCCTTCGGGGTATCGGCCGATCGGACCATCGGGGACCATCGGCGGCAAGCCAAGTCTTGTCGTTTATTGACATCCCGGATCTTTACGGAACCGGCGATCGGCGTTGCGGTTCGACGCCTCGAAACGGGAAAAAACCCGAGAGCGGCTTCCGGATACCCCAAAACGGGAAAAAAGCCCGAGGGCGGCTTCCGGATACCCCGAAACAGGAAAAAAAACCGAGGGCGGTTTCTGGATACCCCGAAGGGGTTGAATGTCACAGCCCAGGGTCGAGCGAAGCGCCACCCTGGGTTGGCGATGCTCTCCTCCGGGCCCCTTACCCTGAAAGGGTTGCATAATTTGTGTGCAAGGATGAGCGTGAAACGTGGGAACGAGGCGGACCAGGCGGAACATCCAGGCTCCGAAGCCTCCGTTTAAGTTTCAATTAAAAAAAAGATCAAAATTAATATTGACAAAAAATATAATTATTAATAAAAATACCATCTAAATTTAATTGTGAATAAATGTCGGACAACGGCGTCCGGCAAATTGACGAGCGGACAAAGACGTCTGTTTCCCAATGTTTCTATTGGGGCGGACGTCTTTTTTTTGCCCTGACGGTTCCCGCCCCGACGCCCGGCCACGGGTTACATCCAATTTGAAAAAGGAGCATGAAATGAGATTCGAAAAGAAAAACGATGTTCTTGGGACCGCTAATCGGGGCAACCCTGCGGAATCCAGTCTTTGCACGCTTTGCCGGGCCGATTGCAGCGGACAGTGCGAAACTTGGCTTTCCAGCCTTGTGGGACGCAAACTTCTCTATCCTCGCGATTTCGGTACGGTAACCGCAGGTGCGAACAACACGACCCACGTGGGGGTTTCCTACAACAGCCTTCGCATCCAGGGGTACGCCTACGGCGCATACGGGCTCAACGGCAATCTGAGCAACGATCCCGACGACTGTATTTTCCCCAACGTCGATCTGACCACCGAGTTCGGCGCGGAGGTCAAGACCAAGTCCCGCATTCCTCTGATGACCGGCGCTTTAGGCTCCACCTTCATCGCGGCCAAGTACTGGGATTCTTTCGCCATCGGCGGCGCGCTGGTGGGCATCCCCGTCGTCATCGGCGAGAACGTGGTGGGAGTGGACCGCGAGGCGGTAATCGAAAACGGCCACATCGAGAAAGCCCCCGAACTGGACCGCCGCATCAGCGGATACCTGCGTTATTTCGACGGCTACGGCGCGATCATCGTGCAAATGAACGTGGAAGACACCAGAAACGGCGTGGCCGAGTACGTCGCGAACAAATACGGCGACAAATGCATTATCGAACTGAAATGGGGCCAGGGCGCCAAGGACATCGGCGGCGAGATCCAGGTCACCAGCCTGGATTACGCGCTGTTCCTGAAAAAACGCGGCTACGTGGTCGATCCCAACCCGGAACTTCCCAAGGTCCAGGAGGCCTTCAAGAGCGGCGCGATTCGTTCCTTCGCGCGCCACAGCAGGTTGGGCGGCACCAACCTGAGCACGGTCGATCTCGTTCGCGAAGACTTCATGAAATCCGTGGACTATCTCAGGAGTCTCGGTTTCAAACGCATTTCCCTCAAGACCGGTTCCTACGGCATGACCGAACTGGCCATGGCCATCAAGTTCGCCTCCGAGGGCAAGCTGGACCTTCTGACCATCGACGGCTCCGGCGGCGGCACCGGCATGAGCCCCTGGAACATGATGCAAAGCTGGGGCGTGCCTTCGATCAACCTGCATTCCAAGGCCCACGAGTACGCCAGCCTGCTGGCCGCCAAGGGACAGAAGGTCGTGGATCTCTCCTTCGCGGGCGGATTCGCTCTCGAAGACAGCATCTTCAAAGCCATCGCCCTGGGCGCCCCCTACACCAAGCTGGTTTGCATGGGCCGCGCCATCATGGTTCCGGGATTCGTCGGTTCTAACATCGAGGGCGTCCTGAAACCGGAAAACAAGGATAAAGTCAACGGCAACTGGGACGAGCTTCCCAAGTCCGTCAGCAAGTTCGGCAACAAGGCCGAGGAGATTTTCGCCTCCTACTTCGACGTCCAGGACAAGATCGGCAAAGACGAAATGAAAAACATTCCGTACGGTGCCATCGCTTTCTGGACCATGGCCGACAAGCTGTCCTGCGGACTCCAGCAGCTCATGGCCGGCGCCAGGAAATTCCGCGTCGACCAGCTTGCCCGCACCGACCTGTTCGCCGCCAACCGCGAGACCGCCAAGGAAACCGGCATTTCTCACGTGTCGGATGTGAACGACGAGACCGCGAAGAAGATTCTGTTCTCGTAAGAAGAGACTCTGATTGAAAAAACAAAGGGCGAAGCCGCTTTTATCGGCCGCTTCGCCTTTTTTCGTTTTCGGAGGCGACTGTCGGACAAGTCGGACCGTTCTGACAGAAAAGATTTTCATCGTCCTATGCAAGATCGGTTTATATTTTGCGTTTCGTGGGAGCTATTTGAAAAAGCGGTCGTACAGATCCGTGTGAAAGCCCACGAAAATGTCGTCCCCGAATCGCAGGGTAGGGGCTCTCAACGTTCCGGAAGGCCCTAACGCAGCCTTTAAAATTTTTTCCTTGTTTTCCTCGGTGGGAGACCGGGATTCGAATTTCTTTCCCTTTGCAGTGTGGACCGTCTTGGTCTGCTTCAAGATTTTCCAGGCCTCCTCCTTTTCGAAGCCGACCTTTCTCGCTTCTACGACTTCGCCGAACCCGACCTGTTTTTCCGCAAGATACTCTTGGGTTTTCCGGCAGGTCTTTCATCCTTTTCTGAGCAAAGCCCAATCGATTTTCATGGCGACCTCCTCGCGAATTATGAGTTGCGTTCTATCGATTCCGCGTAAAGTTCGACCGGGTGTTTCACGGCGATTCTCAGCCCGGCCGAGGACAGCATGTCGGAAATTTGGGTCATGCACGCGGGACATCCGGTGGCGACGATCTTAGCTCCGGAGTTCGCGATATTGTCCCTTTTCAGCTGTCCGATCCTGCGGGAAATCTCGTAGTATTGCAGGTTGAAGCTTCCGCCCATGCCGCAGCACTTGTCCGCCTGGGACATCTCGGTCAAGCGGTACCCTTTGGAGGCCTTGACGATCGTTCGCGGTTCCTTGAAAATGCCCAACGATTTTCTCAGATGGCAAGGATCGTGATAGGTCACCGGGACGGGATCGTCTCCATGGGATTCGGTCGTGCCGTTGGCCTGGACCCCCGCGCGCTTGACCAGGAACTCGCATATGTCGGCGGTTTTTTCGCACAGAGCCTTGAGCGTCTCGAGTCTTTTTGCGGGAAGAGCGGGCGCGAATTTGGGCCACACCTCCTTTATGGTCATGGTGCATGTCGCGCAGGCGGTCAGAAGCACGTCGACATCTTCGTCTTCGTAAAGCTCGAGATTGTGGAGCAAAAGTTTCTGGAACGTGGGCAGATCGCCTGAGGAGAGGGCCGGGATTCCGCAGCACCCCTGACCTGGCGGAACGAATATTCCCACGTCGTGGTATTCCAGCGCCTTGACGGTAGCGCGTCCCACTTCGGTAAAGAACTTGTCGATCAGGCATCCCACGAAAAAACCGGCTTTCAGGGTCTTTTTTCCGTCGCGCGTGTCCAAAGAGGGGACCGTCTTGTGAAAAGGCCTGCGCGCCAGCGGTTTGAAATGCCGCCCGGCGACGAGCGGCGCGTGGATTCTTCCGCACGAAGTCCCAATCACTTTGTTCGCGGGCTTTGTAAAGATTTTCTGAAAACCCGTTCCTATTTCCGCGATCTTGTCGAAGATTCCCGGATGCGCGAGCATGCCCCGGAGGGCAATCCTTTTGGCTTTGGGAAGCACGACGTATCCTGCGAGAATGGCTCGAGCCTTCAGAAAAATTTCCATGACGCTAACGCCGCTGGGGCAGTTGGCGGCGCACGAGCCGCAAAGGAGACATTTGTCGAGGCGCTCCTTGGTCCCTTTCGGGTCCGCGAACATCTCGTTCATAAGGCCGTCGAGCAAGGCCAGCTTGCCCCGGGCCACGTCGGTTTCCCGGCCGGTCTGCTCGTACAACGGACATACCGACTGGCACATGCCGCAACGCATGCATCGAACCAGTTGGTCCTCCAAATCCCTCGTCATTAGCGCCAACGCGCGCATATCCGTCATGAGCCGCCTCCGATGATTTTTCCGGGATTCAAGATGTTGTTGGGATCTAGCGCCTCTTTGAGGCTTCGGGAATAGGCAATGGTGGCGCGGGTGGTCTCCTTGGCCAGATAATGCCTTTTCGCGATTCCGGTCCCGTGCTCGCCGGACAGTGTGCCGCCCAGAGAGAGCGCCCTGTCGAAAATATCCTCGATGGCGGCTTCTACCCGTTCCCATTCTTGCTTGTCGCGCTTGTCCGTAAGAATGGTGGGATGAAGATTGCCGTCCCCCGCGTGGCCGAAGGTCCCGATGGGCAGGTCGAACTTGCGGCTGATTTCGCCAATGGCCGTAACCATGGAGGGGATTTTGCTCCGGGGCACGGTGGCGTCCTCCAGAACCACGGTGGGCTTTAGCTTCGCGAGCGCGGACAGAGCGCTTCTTCGCGCGGCCCAGACCTTGTCGCGTTCGCTCTCGTCCTCGGCCACCCTCACCTTGTTCGCGCCGAATTCGTTGCATAGCCTTTCGATCTTTTCCGCTTCCTCCTCCACTTGCGCCGAATGGCCATCGACCTCGATCAGCAGAAGCGCCTCTGCGTCGAGAGGAAGACCCGCCGCGCTATGGGATTCCACCGCCCGGATCGTGAAATTGTCCATGATTTCCAGCGTTGCGGGAACGATACGGTTCGCGATGATGGCGGCGACAGTTTCCGACGCTTTTTGCAGATCGTCGTAGACGGCGAGCATGGCTTTTCTGGCGGCCGGAGGCGGTATCAGTTTCAGTGTGATCAGCTCGAAGACTCCGAGAGTGCCCTCCGATCCGACCAGGAGGCCGTTCAGATTGTAACCGGTGGCGCACTTGACCGTTTTGGAGCCTGTCTTGATCGAACGGCCCTCGGCGTCGAAAAAGGTCGTCCCCATGACGTAGTCCCTGGTGACCCCGTATTTCAATCCCCTCAGTCCACCGGCGTTTTCCGCCACGTTGCCCCCGAGCGTGGATACGGCCATGCTTCCCGGGTCCGGCGGATAGAAAAGACCGGCGGCCTCGGCCGCCGCGGCCAGTTTTGCCGTGACCACCCCGGGCTGTACCACGGCGTACATATCCTCCCGGTTCAGTTCGACGATCTTGTTCAAACCGTTCGTGACGATCACCGCGCCTCTTTCCGACGGAATCGTCCCGCCGGAAAGATTGGTGCCCGCGCCTCTTACTGTGACGGGCACCAGGTTCTCGGCGCACAGGCCGATCGCTTCCCCCAACGCTACACCGGTGGTTGGCCGAAGCACGAACTCGGGCACCACCGGAGAGAGCGGCGCCGCGTCGTAGGAATATGCCAGACGATCCTCCGGTTCGGCGAATACGTTCTCGTTTCCGAGTATGCGGCGAAATTCGTTTTCAAGCGTCTGCCGGCTCATTGGACCCCTCCTTTTCGTTTTTTCCCGTAAAAAGATGGTCGAAACCATTCTTGCCTCGATTTCATTAACATCATTGGTTTGTTTTTGTCGAAGCATTTTTTCAAACGCGGCGACAAACCGCAGTTGATTGGCGGGAAAATTCGAATATATCGATTGACCAAAATTTCGCCGGATTCGGACGAACCTTTGATGCTTGATATGCTTTTGGTGACACCCGAAATCGAGGATGTTTGGGCATCGAAACAAATCCTGTCCTGGGATCGGGGAGAGCTGCCGGTCGTATCCCCGAAAGGGCTGATCAAACTTAAATCGCTGCGATCAAGCGGTCAGGATCGGGATGATATAAAAAGATTGGAGGGTATAATAAATGAAGATTGAAATGAGTCCGCATGC
Source organism: uncultured Desulfobacteraceae bacterium (assembly GCA_964575975.1). Lineage (GTDB taxonomy): Bacteria > Desulfobacterota > Desulfobacteria > Desulfobacterales > SKZT01. The sequence continues at coordinate 37,813 of CAZNTU010000020.1, read as the reverse complement.
CGTGACGACAAGAATCAAAAAAGCCGGCGAACTTAGGCGGTTATGCATTGATCTTGGAGGAGATCGACTAAAAGAGAGATTGCGTAACGAACGAATTCACGAAACAGTGCCTATCGAATTGCGGAATTCTGCGGACAAGGAGGAATCCGGAGCAAAAGTTTTTTGAATCGAGCCGTATCCGGCATCCTCGCCAACTAATTTCCTGCCATGGGCAAAACCGCAATGGAAGCAGAACTCGGTTCGAATATGACATCGGGAAGCGACCTGCCGTACGTCGCTTCTTTCACAAAGAACTTTAAACGTTTTATTAATCGCTTCCTAACATTCGGCAAACTTTCTTGAGATTAAATCGGCCTTGCAAGTCGGTGCTCGAACTGCGTATCGCAGAGTGTCGCATGTGTTTCTATAAAGGTGTAAACGCGGAAAGCGGAGAATTCCCGTGAAGAAAGTGTTGATGGTGGACGACGAACAGCCGTTTCTGACCTCTTTGCAAGAAGGACTGTCCGATTTGTCAGGAGAGTACGAGGTCATGACGGCCGAAAACGGATTGGAGGCGGTCAAAATTCTCCAGGATGCGAGGCCGGACGTGGTGGTCACCGATTTGCACATGCCGGTCATGAACGGTTTCGAATTGCTCGCCTACATGTCCCGGGAGCATCGGGATATTCCCGTGATCGTTCTGACCGGTTTCGGCAACGCCAAGGTCAGGGAGGGGGTAAATCGGCTGGGATCGTTTCCGTTTTTGGAAAAGCCCGTGGATTTTCCCACGCTGATCGACCACATTCGGGAAGCGTCCGGAGGGAACTCGAGCGGGTGCGTGAGCGGTTTCAGCCTCGCCAACTTTCTTCAAATCGCCGAAGTCGAGCAAAAAACAAGATCCCTTAGAATTTTTTCGGGCGGAAGGACCGGATACATGTTTCTCGACGGAGGCGAACTGGTGGAAGCCAGGTATGGGGACCTCTACGGCGACAAGGCGGCTGTCAAGATGTTTGGCTGGAAGAATCCCCGTATCGAGATAATGATCGGCGGGCGTTTGGGCGAAAAAAACGTGGAGTCTTCCCTTGTTCAGTTGATCATGGAAGCCGACAGGGCGGGGGAGGAAAGCGGAACGGAGAGCGTCGAAAAAGGCCACGAGCTTCTGTCCGAAGGCATCAGACTCGCCGAGGGGCTCCATTTCATGAAAGCCCGCGACAAACTTTCAAAGTACTTGAAAAAGAACCCTCGAAGCCTCACCGGCTGGCTGTGGTATTCCAGGGTGGCCTTGAGCAAAAAAGCGATGGAAACGGCCTTGAAAAACGCCAACTTTTTAGCTCCAGCCGACCCGGAAGTTCGGGAAGAGATCCGTAAATTTGCGCTTTCCGTTAGACTTATAGACGAAGAAACCATCCGTCACTGCCCATTGTGCTGGACTGCCATACGAAAGTACGCCCCCCAGTGTCCAAACTGCATGAACCTTCTGACGGTTCACCGGTCGGGCTTCAAGGCGGTCGGCATCGGTCGCGCGGAAATTCTCAGACAGGCAAGGGAACGCCTCCAAAGGGTCTGTCTCGAAGAGTACAACGCCAAAGCCCATTATTACCTGGCGATCGCCTTTTTCAACATGCCAATGTGGGAAAAGGCATTGCACTACTTGCAGGAGACGGTAAGGCTCGATTCTTCAAACGAATTTTTTTCGAAACAATTGGGTGTCTTGACCTCGTTCGTCGCTTCCCAGACGCCGGAAGCCGAACTGGAGGAGACATCCCCAACTCGGGGCGTTCAAGTCCCGGAAACCGCAAACGAGCAACAATCGCGAAAAAGCATATTGGTGGTGGAAGACAGTCCCACCACCCGAAAGGTGATTTCCATGGCCTTGGCCAACACGGGCCTGGAAATCCACGAGGCCAGAGACGGTCTCGAGGCCTTGAGCCGTTTGAGCGAGAACAAACCCGACTTGATTCTGCTGGATATCGTTTTGCCCCGGATGGACGGCTACGAGATATTGGCGGTCATCAAGCGAAATCCGGAGTTCAAGCAAATCCCCGTAATCATGCTCACCAGCAAGGACGGACTCATCAACAAGATGAAAGGGCGCTTGGCGGGTTCCACGGCCTATCTCACGAAACCGTTCGATCCGCGGCAACTCGTTTCCACGGTCGAGAAGCACTTGGCATGACATGAACCGATCACCTAACGCGAATATCGAAAGCCGCAGGCAATTCGTCTGCTTTACCTTGGACGGAACCAAGCTGGCCGTTAAGATTACATCCTCTCCCGAAGTCGGATACCTTCCTGCCATAACGCCTCTGCCGAACCTTCCCGGTTGGCTGAAGGGCGTCGGCAATATCCGGGGAGAAATCGTATCCATCGTCGATTTGAAAGGCTTTCTAAAATTTCCGGGAAAAAGCGAACCGCACGAGAAAAAAAGACTGATCGTCGTACAGAACGGCGACATGAAAACCGGCCTGATCGTAGACAAAATCCTGGGGATATTGTCCTCCGACCGCCATGGCGTCGTTTTTCAAGACTATTCGCACGGTATCGACCGGAAAAGAGGCTTGCTGGATAATTACGTGGAGCAAACGGCGGTTTTCAAAAAAAGGGAATTCCACATGCTGGACGCGGGAAAGCTTCTCGCTTGTCCTCGAATGAACAGATTTTCCAGATGAGCGCAATCTTATCCAACGAAATTCTGGCCGGATATTTCGACGAGGTTCAAGGCTACGTCCCTGAACTGTCTCAAGGCCTGCAAAAGCTGAAAGACAATCCGGCACGGCCCGACAAGGAAAAAATCCTCTCGGAAATACGAAGACTGGTCCACACGGTCAAGGGGGCGTCAGCCCTGGTCGGCGTCATGGAGCTTAGTCAAATGGCCGGCCGGATGGAGACCGCAGTCGAAAAAATACTCCACGGTCGCCTTGCGATTTCTTCCTCCGTATTGGATGCGATGTCGTTGGTTGTCGGAAATTTCCGGCTGTACTGCCAAGTCTGCCGAAACGGGGGACTCGAGGACGGCAAATTTTTGAAATCGACCTTGAAGGCGCTCGACGCCGTTGACAAAGGCGGCGAAACAGGAGAAACCGACGCGCCGAGAGGTACTTGCCCGTATACGGATACCGAAGGGGAAACGGGCGATACCGCGCATGGCGTTTCCGGAGCGTTCCAGGCGAACGCGGAGGATTTGCCGCAAAATATCGGAATGCCGGACGAGCTTTTGGAAGGCTTTTTCCAGGAGGCCGACGAGCATCTCGAAGAGATCGGGCGAATCCTCGACGATTTGAACGAGACCGTGAAAGAACCCGAGCAGTTGTCGGTCGGGACGCGGGAAAAAATCCGAAGGCTCAGGCGGTGCGTTCATACTTTGAAAGGAAGCGGCGCCATCGTTGGTCTGAAGGAATTCTCCGGTTTCGCCCACGCGGTGGAGGATCTTCTGGATTGGCTTTTCGAATCGGCTTCGGAACTAAACCTCGAAATCGTGAAAATGATCGCCGACTCCGCCGGTGTCTTGGAAGGCTACCTGGAAAGCCCCGAAAAATTTCCCTCTGGAATGTTGGACGAACTCGCCTTGGCATTCAAAGCCGAATCCGGCAAAATCATCGGACCCGAACCGGATTCGGAAGAATGCCAAATTTCCGAGGAAGATATGTTATCCGACGTCTCCGGTTCCGGCGTGGTATCGACGTCGAGCATTCTCGATCCTCCCGTTTGCGCCGACATCCCGGTCGTCGATGTTCCCGGGCGGGACGAACAAGCCTCGCTTCGGCAAACGCGTTCAAGATTCTTGCGCGTGGATATGGAGGAGATCGACGGGCTGGTCAATCTCGCGGGCGAGATCATGATCGCGTCCGGGGCCTTGGAAAAGGAATTGACAAGTCTCGCGGGCATTGCGGAAGAACTGGAGATCGCCGGCGAACGTCTCAAGAATCTCGCCCGCGATCTGAACTCCCGTTTCGAAGTAAAAGCGCTGGAGCAATTCTCCGGAGTCGCGTCGAGTCAAGGAGCAAGCGGTTCGGAGCTTTTCAAGGATTTCGACGATCTCGAACTGGACAGATACTCCAAGTTCAACGTCATGATGCGTGCTCTGGACGAATCCGCAGTCGATGTCGCGACTCTTTCCGCCCGCTTGTCGGAATCGTGCGGAGATTTGGACGGGCGATTGGACCGCCAGAAGGTGGTTTCGGGCGAAATTAGGGACAGGCTCATGGGCGTGAGGATGGTTCCCATGTCGGTCCTGTCGCGCAGATTGAAAAGGACCGTCGCGGAAACGTGCGCCGCCCTCGGTAAAAAAGCCGAGTTGGCGATATCGGGGGAGAAGACGGAATTGGACCGCCTGGTTTGGGAAAAGCTCGCGGACCCTTTGATGCATCTTTTGAGAAACGCAGTCGATCACGGAATCGAATCGCCGGAAAAGCGCAAGCTGCTGGGCAAGCCGGAGTCGGGGATGTTGAGGCTTTCCGTGTCCAGGGAGGGAAGCCTGGTGGCGATCAAGGTTTCGGACGACGGTGCCGGGATAGACTACGATGCAATCCGGGCTTCGGAGGAATGGAAGGAGCTTTTCGGAGACTCGGATTCCGCGTCGGAGGACATGCTCGCGGATTTCATATTCCGGCCGGGGTTTTCCACAAGCGGCGAAATCGGCGAAATTTCGGGAAGGGGAGTCGGACTGGACGTCGTCAGAGAAAACGTGCGCGAACTGAAAGGCCATGTGAGCGTCTTTTCCCAAAAAGGGCGCGGCGTCGAATTCATCATTGCTTTGCCCCTCACTTTGGCGTCCGCCCGCGTGTTTCTGTTCAAGGCCGCCGGAAGAGTCTTTGCGTTTCCCCTCAGCGAAATCCGGGAAATCGTTCGAATCGGCCCGGAGCTTGTGAAAATGAATTCGAAACGATGGGTTCGCATCGGCGAAAAGGAAATGCCCCTGTTTTTTCTGGAGGAGCTTTTGGACGGCTATGCGAAGGATTTGGCTTTTCCTCCAAGCGTAATCGGTTCGCTGGCGGCGTCGGTCCGTTTTGGAGACGAAAGCGCGGCGATATTCGTCGACGAACTGATCGAACAAAAGGAGGTCGTCGTCAAGAGCCTGGGAAGCCATCTGAAACATGTTCCGGGTGTCGCCGGTTGCGTGATTTTGGGCGACGGCTCGGTCGCGCCCATATTAAATACGCCCGAGCTTTTAAGGCCCGCTTCGAAATCCCTTTTGAAAAGGCCGCCGAAAAAAGGGACCAGGACCGAGGACGCGCCTGCCGAAATCTTGGTGGTCGACGATTCCGTGAGCATTCGCGGAGTGGTTTCCAGGATGATAACCAGCCGCGGATGGACCACACGCACGGCCGTCAACGGAATGGACGCCCTCGAAAAGTTGAGGGAAAAGACAAGCGATCTCGTCGTTTTGGACATAGAGATGCCGCGAATGAACGGCTTCGAATGCTTGAGCGCCATAAAAAGCCACGACGAATTCAAGCGCATCCCCGTAGTTATGCTCACCTCGAGAACGGCGTCGAAACACAGGAAAAAGGCCTCTTCGCTGGGAGCCTCCGGATTCGTGGTCAAGCCCTATGACGAGACGGAATTCGCGATGCTGATACAAAGCCTCCTGGAGAATCCGGAAAGGCGAGAAGGTTGAACGGATGCATGCTTGTAGCGCCGAACTTGCGCGAGACGATAGAAAAAGCCGTCGTCGGGAACGCCCTCGGCGCAGATCGTCAATCATTTAGAATATGGAGAATCGATATGAACGGAAAAACGGTACTTGTAGTCGATGACAGCCCCACGGAACTTCGCGTCACGTCAAGCATACTGAAAAACGGCGGATACGAGGTCGTCACGGCAAAGGACGGCGCCGAAGCCTTTTCGAAGCTGCAAAGCGCCAATCCCCGACTGGTGGTCCTGGATGTCGTTTTGCCCGACACGAACGGATTCCAGATTTGCCGGAAACTGAAAAACTCGGAGGAGACAAGCGGAATAAAGGTCCTGATGCTCACCTGCAAATCCGGAAAAAGCGACCGTTTCTGGGGAATGAAACAAGGCGCCGACATCTACATGACTAAGCCTGTCGAAAACGACGAATTCTTGAGCAATGTGGCGAAGCTGGTATGATCGGGACTAAAACCTAAAGGAGACCCAAAATGACAAGCCGGACCGGAAAGAAACCGAAGTTCCTTTCCATTTTCACAAAGAATATTCGAATCACGTTGATGTCGTTTTTTCTGCTTTTTTCACTTGTGCCTTTGCTGGTGCTTGTGTTCTGGGGATTTTTGTCGTCCGGAGGCGGCGCCATGCCAAGCGGGCTCGCATGGATATGTGTTTTCCTTGCCGCGATTGCGGCGGTCATGGCTTCCGCTTGTTCCTCCGCGCTGGCGAAAAGGTACAATCGCCAGATCGGGGAAATCCGCGACCTTGCGAATAAACTGGAGAACGGAGACTTTTCCGCGCGGATAGGCGTGGTTCGCAACGACGAGCTGGGGGCCTTGGCCGAGGCCGTCAACAACATGCTGGAGCAGACGGTCCCGCTGATTCAAAGCAGCGAAGAGCGGGACGCCATCCAAGAGTCGGTAATGAAGCTGTTGAACGAAATCAGCGACCTGGCCGAGGGCGACCTTACAATCCGGGCCGAAGTGACGGCGGACATGACCGGGGCCATCGCGGACTCTTTCAACTCCATGGCCGAGCAGTTGTCCCTGGTCGTGCAGAACGTCAAGCACGCGACCCTTATGGTTAGCGGCACTTCCAACGAGGTCAGCACCTCGACGGAGCATCTCGCCGAAATCAGCGAAATGCAGGCCGCGCATGTCTCCGAGGCCATCGCCGCCGTAAACGAAATGGCGGCCTCCATCCGCCAGGTGGCACAAAACGCCGAGAGATCCGCAAAAGTTTCCAGAAAATCGACGTTGAACGCCAAGGAAGGCGCCGAGGCGGTCCGAAACACCAACGGCGCCATGCGGCATATACGGGAACACGTCCAGGAAACCGCCCGCGCGGTCAAGCGTCTCGGGGAAAGTTCCCAGGAAATCGGCGCCATACTTCAGATTATCAACGACATCGCAGACCGGACGTCGATTCTCGCCATGAACGCGTCGATCCAGGCGGCAATGGCGGGCGACGCGGGCCGGGGGTTCGCCGTGGTCGCCGAGGAAGTCCAACGCCTGGCCGAGCGGTCCGCAAACGCCACGAAGAAAATCGACGCGCTTATCAAAAATATACAGGGAGAAATCAACGAAGCCGGGATTAGCATGCAGGAGAGCATCCGTCGCGTCGTCGAGGGCTCGAAGCTTGCGGACGACGCCAGGGGCAAGTTGGAGGAGATCGAATCGGTATCGGCTCGACTGGCCGATTTGATTCAATCCATTTCGGCTGCGGCGGTAAAGCAGGCGAAAGCGTCGGAAAGCATTTTGAAAACCATGGAGGAAGTAGGCGAGATCAGCTCCCAAACATCCATGGCGAGTCGCCAGACAGCCATGTCAATGCAAAATCTGGCAAGAACCTCCGAACAGTTGCGCGTTTCGGTATCCGCTTTCCGTCTCGGCGAACGGGAAATGGAGCAAGCAAAGGCGGCATAATGGCAAGGGGGGAGCATGCCCCCTTGTTCCTCTGTCATCCGGCTGCGAGCATACTCGACTTAGAACTCTCTTTCGCGGCAGTGGCAGGGCCGTTTTCAGAGGCCGCGTCCTCGGACAATGGCCTTTTTTCGTCGCCGAATATTTTTTTCAGGGAAAGGGAAAGCTTTTCCAGGTTTCGGACGCCCGTGACGTGGACTTTAGACTCGCTATCCTTGGCCTTGACCTGCGCCCGGGTTGCAAGGTTGTTCACCTCGGCGACGGAATAGATGCGCCTGCGGGTTTCGGGCAGTTCGAATACAACCGCGCTGGCGGTCAGCAGGGGGAATTTTTTCATTTTGCCGTCCCGGTCGAGGGCCATGACGTAACCTTTTTTCAAAGTCGCGGGGTCGTAAAAGCTTTCCACGTCCTTGCGAAAATCCTTCAGAAATTCTCTCGTCTCGTTTGCAACCGTGAAAACCGAATCCCGTCGGACTCCCAGGAAAAAGTCGTCGCCCCCGAAATGTCCCGCGAAGCGGTCGTTGGAATTCCCCCCCAGCTTTTTCAGCTTTTCGGAAAAATGGACGATCACCTTGTCTCCCTGGCGGTATCCGTAGGATTCGTTGTAGCTTTTAAAGTTGTCGAAATCGATGAAGACGAAAGTATACTGAACGCCTGTGTCGCGGAGAGCCTCCGATATGTATTCGAAAACCGGGGTGCTGCTCGGGAGTTGGCTCAGAGGATTGCGGTCGTGGCTGGAGGATATCATTTTCTGGTTCAAGACTTTCAATAGGGACGGCGCGCTCAGCAAACCCGAATATTTCATGCCGTCGACGATCAGAATGCCCTCGAGCGCCTTGTTTTCCGAGTAAATCTCCAGGATTTTTTCCACGGGGGTATGGATGTCGGCGACGGGGCACTTGGTGATGAACTTATGGATGTTCTTCCCGAACGCGGGATTTTGCAGAAGCTGGGTACCGTACAACGAATAAATATAGTTCTTGAAACTTTTCTCTCGGATTATGCCCAAGGGTTCGCCGTCCGCGTTCACCACCGGAAAAAACTCGGCGTCCTTTTGCTGTTTGAACTTTTCGAAAACTTCGAAAATGCCCGTTGTTTCGGGTATCGGATCGGGTCGCTCGATTTCGGACGCGATCAGGTCCTTGTCCCTTTCGGTATTGTTTTGTCGCGCCTGCTGCCCCAAAAAATGGATTTTCTTGAAATGGCTTTTTAGATGCTGTTGTTCCTTGTCGCTGTCTTCGACGAGGCTTCCCTGGATCATGTCCACTCCGAGCCCCCTCAGGGCGTGGTATTCGCTTCGGCCCCGAACGTCGGTCGCCGCGACCATGCTTCCGATTTGATGGCCGATCTCGACAATCTTGGACAGCATAAGCTTTTTTTTGGAGTCTTTTTCGATTTCGCGGGTAAAGAACGGGTCCATCATGAGGAAATCGGGCTCGAGGCCATAAAGTATTTCCAAACCGGTAAAACCCGCTCCGTATTTGTTCAGAGCGATTTTCGCGCCGTTTTCCTTGAAAAAAGCCAAGGAATTTGCAGCGCCGTCGATTCGGTCGAGATTTTCGGCGGCGGAAATCAGATAGCAGACGGTCCCTTTGGAAAGATGGCGCTGTTGCAGAATTTTGACGGTACTTGCGAGCAAATATCTTGAATTCTCCAACAGCCGGGAATCTATTGGCAGAAACAGCCTGTTTTTCTCTTGTTTGCCCAAGCGCGCAAAGGAATCTATTGCTTTGGCCCGCATAAACAACTCGATTTTTTCCAGCTTTTTGTTCGAATCGGCATGGTCGAACAGTGCCTTCGTCGATGAAAAGCCCGAATCGGCGAGGTTTTTGACGACGGCCTCGTAGCCGTAGCATTCGCCGGTGTGAATATTGACAATAGGCTTAAAGGAAAAGGCGATATCCGATAATTTGAACGTTCGTTTTTTTTCGGTGGTTGCCATCGAATCTCCGTGTCAAGAAATTATGTTTGTCGTTCTCGTCGCAAACTTGCCAAATATTCGCGGGCATAAGGTTTGAACGCTTGCGAAAGTGCGGAACTTTCTAATCAAAGATTCGTTCGGAAACGATTAAGGAGAGGTTAGATTAGAATGGCGTTTGCGGTTTCCACGAAAATCGGCACGGCAGTTACGCCGATCGAATCGTCTTTTAAAGATTGACGGTGCTTGAAATTACATTCGGGTCCAACGCGTCGAATTCGTCGCAAAGAGGGGGAGCATTCCCTGATTCTTAACCGTTGTCTACCACCAGCTTTATTTTCGAAGCGGCGTTCCCTTTCGAATTTTGCTTTTCGAATTTCTTCTTGTACCTATCGACCAACCTGTCGAAGGTGCCGTTGTATATTGCGCGCCTCGGCTTGAGAATGTTGTTCGCGCAGGCCGGATACCACCATGCCCCCGACTTCTTGAGGCGTACGTTCGATATGAACTTGTTGGAGTTTTCGATTGCTCCGCTACCGATATTGTACCCGCCGCGCCATAGTTGATTTTAGGGCACCGGAACGAAATAAAGAAACCAAAGCCGCTCGCATTGTCGGCTTACGGCAAATTTATTTCGTTCTGTGGCCCTTACCGGTTATTCCGTTATTGAAAATAATTTTGGTCCAATTCCTCGCTTTTTCTTAGAATTTCGTCAAGAAACAGGGAATGCTCCCCCTTGAAAGGGATGGGGTAGTGGGGCGAATCGGCTGATCACGCGGCTTCCGAATACCGCCCGGAAACGGTTTATTATATTCCGGCAAAGCCAAGTCCAATATTCCCATTGACTGTCCATACATTGGGCCCTATAGTTGGCCCGTAAATATAGTTCCAAAACGAGCATTTAAAAGGAGACCGTATGTTACAGGCAAAATTCAGCGTCGAAGAATCGCAAGTACGGTTTTTGAACAACCATAAAGCCTATGGGTTCAAGGATAAAAGTTCCATGTTGCGCGCTGCCATAGAGCATTTCAAGAAAGAAATGGAACTGGAAAGTCTCAGAAAATCCGCCGAGTTGTATTCCGAAATTTATAACGAAGACGACGATCTGAAAGATTTGACGGAAGCCGCGTTGGACGGATGGCCGGCATGACGGCGCTGAAAAGGGGCATGGTCATCGACGTCGATCTCGATCCGACAAAAGGTTCGGAAACTGGAAAAATCAGACCGTGCGTAGTCGTAACCAACGATATTTACAATGAAAAGGTTCCTGTTATCCAAGTCGTTCCGATTACCGAATGGAGTGCGAAAAAGGCTCGCATAAAAACCAACGTCGAAATCCATCCCTCGTCCGAGAATGGTTTGTCTAAAATATCGGTGGCCGACTGTTTGCAAACACGTCCAATAGATCGACGCCACAGAGTGGTCAAAATTCGGGGAAGATTGTCGATGGAAAAAGTACGGGAAATCGACCGGTCATTGAAGATTGTTTTCGAACTTGATTGACAGTTATAGAGAATTCGGAGGCTGGTCGGCGATAACAATTGAAACAACGGATTTGGTTTCAATTCCGGCCAGCCCGTTTGTAGTTGCGGCTATAGCCGCAACTGCAAACGGGCGGACCTCGAAATGGCCAATGTCAAAGCCAAGCCCTGAAACAACTATTTAAATTGCTTTTCTATCGAAAGCATTTCCGGCTCGATCGTAGAATCCGCTACGACGACGACTTCGTCGAAACCGAACCTGGCTTTCAATTTCGCTATGTTCGAGTTTCGGATGCCCCTCACGCGGGACACTGTTTTAGGATTGGCTTTGATTACGGCCTGGCGACTCGCCGGGGGATGTTTTTCATAAAATTCGGAAATTCGGTCGAGAGCGATCTCGGAAAGCACCAAGTGGCCGAACGCCGGATGGTAGGGCCCGGCCAGGACGGTTTCCTTTTCGTCCAGTTCCGCCGAGGCTTGCAATCCCATTCTGACGACGGGGATGCCGCGGCTTTCGAACAAGAGATATATGCTCTGGGTTTGCGTAACGGCCTCCTCTAGGGAAAGGGGCCGGTAGGCCCCGGATTTCGTCCAATGCGCCAAGGCGCTGTTCTTCAGCACCACGGTCGGGTAGATTCGGACGAAGTCGGGTTCTAAATCCGCGATTTTCCGGGCCGTGTCGAAAGCGCTCTCGCGGCTTTGGCCCGGAAGTCCGATCATCGTTTGAAGGCCCGTTTTATATCCGGCCTTTTTCAGTTCCCGGACTGCGTTCTCCGTATCCAAAGCGCAGTGGCCCCTTCGGGAGGCTTGCAAAACGGAATCGTCCATGGACTGGACGCCGATTTCGATATCGGACACGGAATAGTGGCCGATTTTCGCCAGCGAATCGCGCGTTACGGTATCGGGGCGGGTGGAAAACCGAATGCTTCGAATTTTTCCGGCTTCGACGAATTTTTCGGCCGTCTTCAAAAGGGAATCGATTTCGTTTTCCGGAAGTCCCAGGAAATTGCCCCCGTAGAATGCGAGCATGGCCGGCTTGCCGGATGCGTTGTAACGGAGGAATTCGTCGATTTCCGATTCGACCGCTTCGGGGGAGGGGATTTCTCGGGGTCGGCCAGTGATCGCCGATTGATCGCAGAACACGCAGTTGTGCCTGCAACCTTGCTGAGGAATGAACACGGGTACGATGAAAAGCGACGCCCCTCGTTTCATCGATCAATTACTGCTCCTGCATTAATATCAACAGGTTTCGGGCGGCTTCCTGCTCTGCGGCCTTTTTGCTTTTTCCGATTCCCACCGCGCTCTTGCCTAAAACGTCGACCCTGACGTGAAAGGTCTTGTCGTGATCGGGGCCGCTTTCCTCGACGATCCTGTAATCGGGCACGGCGGCTTGGCCGGTTTGGGCGATTTCCTGCAGACGGCTTTTGTAGTCCTGGTTGGTTACGGGGAAAACGGCGTTTTCAAGCAGTTCTCCGAAGGATTCGCGCACGAAATTCTCCGCCGCCTCGAACCCGCCGTCAAGAAAGAGGGCGGCAATGAGCGCCTCGAACGCGTCGGCCAAGATGGAATTTTTATTTCTTCCGTTGGTGAGAAGCTCTCCCTTTCCCAGGTGCAGGTAGGTCCCCAGGCGAATACGGCGGGCAAGCTCCGCAAGTTGGGATTCGTTTACCATACATGCTCGTATCCTTGACAAATCCCCCTCGCGAAGATTCGGGTTCTTCTCCATGAGCGCCTTCGCGATCGCAAGATTGAGAACGGAATCTCCCAGAAATTCCATGCGCTCGTTGTCGCGCATGTACTTTTCGGGATTTTCGTTGACCCACGAGCTGTGACGCAAAGCTTCTTCCAGAAAATGTCGGTCGCGAAATTCGTAGCGGACGGTCTTCAGAAGCTTCGAAACATCGGCTTCGTACGCCTCGGCAACCTGCTCGTCGGCAATTCCGCGAGCCAACAGCTTCTTCAGGTCGATGAATGCTTGAAAGGGAACGGCGAATTCGCCCGAACCGGATCCGATTTCGATTTCCGGCTTAATGTCTCCATGGAAATCCGTTCCCCCGGTGACCGCCAGAGAGTATTTGTCGGCGAGACGAAGGCAGAACCTTTCGAAGTCGGGCGGATGCTCGGGATAGTATGCTTCGATTCCCTTGAGACCCATGGAGATCAGCTCCACGACGATGTCTTGGAACAAATAGCCTTTCGCAGGCTTAACCAAGTAAGGATGGGCGAGGACAGGCACTCCGCCGGCCCGCAGAATCATGCCGATGGCGTCCGCGCAGCTGACGCGAAATTTTTCTGCGTAGGCGGGTTTGTCTTTTGACAGGTACTTGTCGAAGGCTTCGTCGATCGAGGCGACATAGCCTTTATGGACAAGGAATTTTCCGATGTGGGGCCTTGCCAGCTGGCAGTCGCCCGCATGCTCCGCGACTTCCTCCAGAGTGATACGGATTCCGAGATCGTTCAGCTTTTGGATGATTTTGGGATTGCGATTTTTGCGGGAGTCCTGGAGTTTGCGCAGGGTTTGGTCCAAGTCGGGATTTTCTATGTCCATCCCGTATCCCAGGATATGCATGCTTCCTTGGGATGCGCACGAGTTCGGCGGCGAGGCGCTGACCTCGACTCCCGTGACAAAGCCGATGTCCTCGGGAACGCCGATCTTTATAAGCTCGCGAACGCCGTCCACCGTGTCGTGGTCCGTGATCGAAAAGGCTCCTATCTTGTGTTTCTTAACGAGCGCCACTATTTCGGACGGCGTGCAGGAGCCGTCGGATGCGGTGGTATGGATGTGAAGATCGATTTTCACATCTTTTTCAGAGACCAAGCGCCTTCTCCATGGCCTCCTCTTTTGTCTTGCAATCGATACACTGCGTCGTGACGGGTCTGGCCTTTATTCTTTCGATGTTGATATCTTCTCCGCATTTTTCGCAAATGCCGAAAGTGCCGTTCTCGATTCGTTGCAGAGCTTTTTTGATCTTGTTGATCAGCTTGCTTTCCCTGTCCCGGATGCGGAGCATGAAATTTCTGTCGGACTCCAAGGACGCCCTGTCGGTCGGATCGGGGAAATTTTCCCTGCTGCCGGACATGCCTACTACTGTATCGTCCGCATGACTTAGCAGTTCCTGAAGCCGAGTGTTCAGTAAATTCTTGAAGTATTCTATGTCCTTCTCTTCCATGGCTCAACCTCTTGGTACATCTTGTCGTTCTTTCTTTAAAAGATCTTTAAATATCAGCTTTCGGTTCGATTTGTAAAGGCAAAATTTAAAATCGATTCGGAACAAGTAACGGCAGATTACGACACTTCGTTCAAAAAGGATTCCAAGGCGTTTAAGCTGTTTACGGAATAAAAGGACGCGTCGGCGTTTTTGGGCAATATTTTCTTGGCCAGATTGGTCAAGACCTTGCCCGGCCCGATTTCGACGTAATTATGCACTTGCATGTCCATGAGCTTGCGAACCGAATCGTACCATTTCACAGGATTGCATAGCTGCTTTTTCATTATTTCGCGTATTTCGTCGGGATCGGAAGGAGACAATTCGGCGGTGTAGTTATGGATTACCGGCCCTGCGGGCTTGCCGAAGGAGATTTCCTTCAGGAAGCTTCCGAATTCCTCCTCGGCGCCCCTGACCAATTCGCTGTGCCACGCGCCGCTGACTTTGAGGGGAATGGCCTTCGCGCCTTTTTCCGCTGCAAGGCGGGAAACTTCCGCGACAGGTCCCGGAGCGCCCGTGGTGACAATCTGCTGCTCGCTGTTGTGGTTGGCGATGGAAACGACCCCTTCCTCGCGAACCCTTTCGACGATTTCGGCCAGGCTTTCGAAGTCGAGTCCGACAATCGCGTGCATGGCCCCTTCGTGCATAGTCGATTCGCGATGCATCAATCTTCCGCGAACATCCACGAGACGGACGGCGTCTTCCGCAGTCACGATTTCCGAGGAACGCAAGGCCCCGTATTCGCCCAGGCTATGCCCTGCAGAGACGTCCGGCCGGATTCCCTCCTTTTCGACAAGGGCCAGAAACGCAAGACTCACCGTAACGACCGCCGGTTGCAGGTTGACCGTTTGCGTCAAGTCCGCCATAGGCCCCTCGAAACACAGCTTGGAAATACGTTTCTTCGTAATCTCCTCGGCCATTTCGAAGATTTCCCGCACAAGCCCGAACTCGTCGTATATGTCCTTTCCCATCCCCACAGATTGCGATCCCTGACCGGGAAACAGAAAAACAGTCTTTTTCATAACACTCTCCTTATTCGATTTTCATTCCTCGTCGAGATTGAACAGCTTCCTGGTCAAGTCCAGCGACATGGAATGCCCCCCCCTGCATCCGTTTCTTTTCAAAAACATCGTGGGGTCGTGAAGAATCTTGTTCACGATAGCGTTGGTCATCCTTTGAAGGGCCGACAGATCCTCCTCCGATAAGTTACGCAGCGATTTGGCCGTCTTTTTCACCTCCGCGTCGGCGATTCCTTCTATCTTTTTCCGCAAATCAACGATGGTGGGAACGATATCAAGGCTTTCACGCCATTTGGCGAAACGAATCACGGCCTCGTCGATGAGTCTTTCGGCTTTGACCGCCTCTCGCTTTCGATCCTCGATGTTTTCCTCGATGACGCCTTTCAAGTCGTCGATGTCGTAGACGTACGCGTTGCTCACCTTGTTGATTTCCGGGTCGACATCCCTGGGGACCGCGATATCGATGAAGAACAGCGGGCGGTTTTTCCGCTTGCGCATCAGACTTTTCACCTGCTCTTTTTTGACTACGAAGCCCGGGGCGCCGGTCGAGCCGATGATGATATCGACCTTTTCCATGGCGTCGGCGAGTTCCTCCAACCGGATAGGGGTCCCGTGGAATCTGCGGGCAAGCTCCACCGCCCGCGAAAAGGTACGGTTCGCGACGTAAATGTCCCCGGCCCTGTTGCGGATCAAATGTTCGACTGCCAGTTCCGCCATTTCCCCCGCGCCCACCAAAAGAGCGCCTTTTCCCTCCAGGTCCCCGAATATCTTTTTGGCAAGCTCGATGGCCGCGTAGCTGATGGAGACCGCGTGGTCGCCAATGCCGGTTTCATGCCGGACTCTTTTGGCGATGAAAAACGTCTTGTGCAACAGCCGGTTCAGCAAAACTCCGGACGTTTTCCTTTCGGTGGCCTTCCGGTAGGCGTCCTTGATTTGCCCCAGGATCTGCGGCTCTCCCACCACGAGGGAATCGAGGCTCGACGCCACCCGGAAAACGTGCCGGACCGCTTCGCTTCCCGCGTGTATGTACAAAGCGCTCTCGAACTGCGACACCGGCATCCGCTTGGATTCGGAAATGAACCTTTTGGCGGCCTCGACGGCTTTGTCCGTCCGACTCGACGCCATCAAAAGCTCCACCCGGTTGCACGTGGAAATGACGATCACCTCTCCGACCGAAGGCGTATTTTGGAAAAACTCCGCCGAGCGCTTCGAATCCTCCTCGGAAAAAGCCAGGCATTCCCTGAGTTCGACGGGAGCGGTTTTGTGGTTCAATCCTATCAGAACAATGTCAAGCATTGGTTGTCGCATCCAAAGTCAAGTATGGCTGAAATCCGCGCCTACCACCGTGTAAACACCTCGTGATGGCCTTCGAACAAAAAGTTGACTCCCAGAAAAGTGAACACCACGGCGGCGAATCCGATAATCGCCATGATCGCGGACCTGCGCCCCCTCCATCCTTTGATGAGCCTTTCGTGAAGCAGGGCGGCGTAAAGAAGCCACGTGATGATCGACCAGATTTCCTTGGGGTCGGCGCTCCAGAACCTGCCCCACACGATTTCCGCGTACACGAACCCGGTGGCGAGCCCGACCGTCATGAGAGTGAACCCCGCCAGGATGCACACGTAACCCGTTGTGTCGAGCAAATCCAGCGACGGAAGGCGCTTGAAAAAGAATCCCGGCCGCTTTTTCTTGATGGCGCGTTCCTGAAGGAGGTACAGCACGCCTACGCCGCAAGCCAAGGCGAAGGACGCTTCGCCCATGAAAATGAAGACGATATGGAGAAGAAGCCAGAAACTTCTGAAAGCGTCGAGAGTCTCGACGGGCTCCCTGGGAAGGGGGAACGCGACGATCATCAACGCCGCCGCCAGAGGGGCGGCGTAGACCCCTAGGATCTTCAGCCTGAACCTGTATTGAAGCAGCAAGAACGCGCACACGATGGCCCAACCCGCAACGGAGAGCGTTTCGTGCAGATTGCGAACCGGTATTTTCCCGTCGGAGAAAAACGCGAAGGCCAAACCGGCTGTATGCACCGCGAAGCCTGCCGCCAATAGGTACTGCCCGGCTTTTTCGAACCCTTTTTTTTGCAGGAAAAGAAAGGCGAGATAGGCCCCCGTGGAGAGCAGATAGAAAAAAATGGTGAAACTGTTGAAATATTCCATGTGTTCCCCGATTTCGTTTCGACCGTCTATCCGTTTTCCGCGATCAATTCGTTGAAACGGTAACCCTCCCCTAAAACCTTTCGCAGCACCGAGTCTATTCTCTCCGCGTCCTTTTCGCGAATGTATTCCATGATGGAGGAATTGATCAGCTCCTCGAAAAGCGGCTTGTGCGCTTCGGGTTCGTGGGCCTCGGCAAGAAGCTTCTTTCTTACCGCCCCCATCAGGTCCAGAAAAACGGCGTATTCGTCCCCGAACTGCTTTTCCATTTCCTTTCTGAGCTTTTTGGCGAAGGCGGGGCTTTGCCCGCTGGTGGATATCGCGACGATCAGGTCTCCTTTTTTAATAATGGAAGGAAGAATGAAGTTGCACACCTCCGGGCGGTCGGCGATGTTGCAGAGCATGCCGCGCCTTTCGGCGTCCTTGGATATCCGCGCGTTCAAGTCTTCGTCGTCGGTCGCCCCGATCACCAGAAAGGCGCCTTCTAGATCCGAAGACCGGTAGGCGCGAAGATGCAGGACAATTTTGGATTCGGCGGCAAACTTCAGAAGGCGGTCGCTCGCGACCGGACTTACCACGGAGACTTCGGCACCGCATTCCATAAGGGTCCCCACCTTGCGGGTCCCCACCGCCCCGCCTCCGACCACGACGCACCTCTTCCTCTTTATGTCAAGGTTGACCGGATAATATCGCATGGCCACGCAACTTTCGTTTAGTGTTTATTCAAAGGCAATTCGAAAACCATCAGGTCTTCTGCAAGCGCAAGCGGACCATTATAGGTCTTCCGGCATTGTTTTTCAATGTCAATTCCGTCGCATTCCGGATAGAAATGGGTGAGGACCAGAAGGGACACTCCGGCGCGGGAGGCGATCTCTCCGGCCAACGAGGGGGTAAGGTGCCCGGGGGCTTTGCGTTCGTCGGGAAGGGCGGATTCGCAAATCAGCAGGTCAGCGCCGGAAGCGAAATCGACAAGGCTTTCGCTGTAGTCCGTGTCCCCGGAATAAACAAGGGAGGCTCCGTCCGGTCCCGTGATTTTTATGGCCACGCTTTCCGGCCTGTGCTTAACGGGGGCCGTTTCCAATCGAAAGGGAGCGAAACCGGTATGCGAACCATGGAGGTTCAGTTCCACCACTTTCAGCATGCTGTCCGGCAGCCGAATCCATTCTCCGTAAACATTTTCCAGGGATTTGAAGAATTTTTCGAATCCCGGCCCTCCCGCCAACGTCAAAGGCATTTTTCGCCTGCCGGCGTCCGGGTATTTGTTGGAGAAAACGAACGGCGCCAGTTCCGCCGAATGGTCCGGGTGAAAATGGCTGAACAGGAGACAATCCACGTCGAAAATTTCGGTTCCGGCCTCGAGCAGCCTCCTCATGGTTCCCGGTCCGGCGTCCAGGACGATTTTCCTGCCGCCCGTCTCCGCCAGGACGCTGCAAGAGCTTCGCTTCAACGACGGAACGCACGTTCCCGAACCTAAAATCACGGCTTTGACGTCAGGTTTTTTCGCCATCGGAGTCGTTTCCTCGCTTCTGGTTGTTCTGTTCGTGCGGCCCGGTCTCTATTCGGTCGACGATCCACCTGCGGGCCGCCTTGTAGTCGTTAGGGTCGAAGAAACCGTTCAGGTTTTCCAGCGGAATTTCGGCCCTGGCCATGCTTTTGTGCCCGCCGGCCGATCCGGTCGGGGAGAACGCCTTTTTGGCGACCTTGCCCGCGTCCTTGCGCACGCCGTCGTTTCGCAAAATCACGATGAGCTTGTCGTCGAAAACCCCGGACACGACGCTCCATTTGACGGGATTGACCCGCATGAAAAATTCCGCGATCAGGACGCAAACGTCGGGGTTGACCACGGATCCTAGGTGAACGTAGATGCGCCCCCTTCTTAGATGGATGTTTTCGAGGGCCATTTTGAAAAACTTGAGATAGTCCAGTCTCAAGTCCGCATGTTCGATTTTTCGGGCCAAATGCATGTTTGCGTGCCGGAACAGGAATTGGAACGCTCGCAAATCCTCGGGTGTGGTTTGGCGGGCGAAATTGTTGGTGTCGGTTTTGATCGCGTAAAGAAGGCCGGTGGCGAGTTTGACCGACGGCTTGATTCTGGCCGCCCTCAAATATTCGGTCATCATGCTCGCCGTGGCTCCGTAGTTGGAACGAATGTCCTTGAACTCGGATTTGTAGGAAGTGTCGGGATGATGGTCTATCACGGCGTTGAATTCGAATGGGGAGAACAGCTCGTGGTGGCCGGGCTGCGAATCGACGATCACGAACTTCGAAAATTTCTGAGGGTCCACGCCGCCCACAAGGGTCAACCCAATGCCCAAAAGCCTCACCATGGCGAGGTTGTCGGGCCTGCTGATCACGTTGACGTTGGAAATGGCGACCGAGCACACTTTGCGCCACAATAATCGCTTTACGGCCATCGCCGATGCAAGCGCGTCGGGGTCGGCGTTGATCGCGATCAAAACCCGGTCTTCGCCCGAAAACACCTTGTAAAAACGCTTCAATCTTTCGGAAGAGGATATTCCCATGTTTGCACCATTTATATTTTGGGGACGATACGGCAAATCGTCAACAAGCTGACGGAAATCTTATTATGGCTTAATTTCCGTAAAATTCAATCAATTTTAGGTTTTGTTTCGCTTGCGATTTCTATGTTGTTTCGGAAGCGAACGGTGGGTGAATTTTATTCAGAAAATTATTTGTATCCAAACAAAACAACCCCTTGACAGTCACAAATATTCGGTGCTAAGTGCTCCATTTGTTTAAGGCGCCTTGATTATTAACAGGGAAAACCCGCGCGCGAAGGACGCGGGCGAGCCGATCTTCCAACAGTTCTATAAATGGAATGGCTCTATGGGTAAAAAGCTCTTTGATTATAGAAAAAACCAGGCCTGGGCGGAGAACCTCTCCATTGTAATGCAGCTGGGCTTGACCATGGCGGGCTGCATTCTGTTCTGCTTTTACATCGGTTACAAGCTCGACGGCTGGCTGGGCACGAAGGGCGTCTTCGTGACCGTCTTCATCCTTTTGGGAATTGTCGGAGGAGGGATGGTCGTCTACCGCCAGATCAACGAGATTTTCGAGGAAAAAGAGCGCCGGGAAAAACCGGAAACCGATTTGAAAGACGACGAAAAATCATGACTCGGGAATTAAGAGAGATTCAGAGGAAATATTGTTCCAGGTCTATGGTCACGGCCATTATCGCGGGGTTTTTCGCGATCGCGGCTGGGTACGCTCCCGTGGGGAAGGGGTTGATCCTCGGGACGTTGTTCAGCGTCGTGAATTTCGCGATAATGGGCGAGTTGCTTCCCTACCGGATAGGCAAGTCCAGCAGGAAAGCTTTCCTGATCGCCATTGTCTCGATCTTCGCCAGATACGCGCTTTTGGCGATCCCCATTGCAGCGAGCGTAAAGTATCCGCTCAAATTCAATCTCTGCGCAGCGATTGTCGGAGTTTTTATGGTTCAATTGATGATTCTTTTGGATCATCTGAAAGGTTCGTTTTTGTTAACCCGTCGAAAAAACACTTAGAGGCAGATTCCTATGGGAGAACTAGGAAGGATTCACCAACTTATCATTCCGGTGATGGGGCACAACATCACCATCAATTTGGAAGTCGTGCTGATGACATGGATCGTTATCGCCGTGTTGCTGGCATTCGGCTTCTACTCCTCCAAGAACCGGAGCGTGCGGCCCGGGACTCTTCAGGTGTTGGGCGAGATGATCGTTTCACAGCTTTACTCGCTCACCGAGGACGCGTTGGACAAGGAATTGGCGAAGAAATACGCGCCGTTGATCACAGCGTTGTTCATGTTCCTTTTGCTCTGCAACTGGATCGGAATGTTTCCGCACATGCACGAGCCCACCAAGGATTTGAACACCCCGTTGAGCCTTGGAGTCATGGGCTTTTTCATCGCCCACACGGCCGGTATCAAGAGCAAGGGCATCAAACGCTACTTGAAGGAGTACTGCGAACCGATCTTTTTGATGGCCCCGCTGAACGTAATCGGCGAGCTTTCGAAGATCGTGTCCATCTCTTTCCGTCTTTTCGGAAATATCATGGGGGGATCGATCATCATCCTGGTGGTCAGCTACCTGGTGTTCAACTTGGTGCTGCCGCCGCTGCTGATCGCGTTTTTCGGGCTTTTCGTGGGTGCTATTCAAGCATTCGTTTTTACAATGTTGACCGTTGTATATATTTCAGTGCAGGTGAAGTAAGCGATGATAAACGACGTTCATACTTGGGTAAGTGTGGCCGCGTTCAGCGGCGGCGGCTTGGCCATGGGGCTGGGCGCCATCGGCGCGGCTATTGGCGAGGGATACACGGCGGCGCAAGCGAACACGGCGGTATCCCGTAATCCTCAAATGTCGGGCGACATTTTCAAATCCATGCTGGTGGGACAGGCTATCGCCGAGTCGGCGTCGATTTTCGCGCTTGTCGTCTCGATCCTGTTGTTGTTCTACAGCGTTCCGGACGCCAGTTATTTGCAAGCGGCGTCTCTTTTAGGGGCCGGAATTTGCATGGGTTTCGGAGCGATGGGGTCCGGCATCGGCTCGGGTCTTCCGGGAGGCCAGGCGTGCCTCGGATTGGAAAGGCAGCCAGCCATGGGCAACCGACTGACCACCAATATGCTGATCGGATCGGCTGTTTGCCAAACTCCCGCGATTTTCGCCATGGTTGTCTCCCTGATGCTTATTTTCTTCAGATTTGAAAACGCCCCTCTTTTTCCGACCTGGGCGGCCATCATTGGCGCCGGACTCAGCACGGGCCTAGCCGCTATCGGTTCAGGAATGGGAGGAGGTTTCGCGGCGGGCGCCAGCTGCGAAGGCGTCTCGAGAAACCCCGAAAGCATCGGTCCCGTTACAACCACCATGCTCGTGGGCCAGGCGGTAGCGCAAACGCCCTCGATTTTCGGCCTTTTAATCAGTTTCGTCCTCATGTTCAAAACTTTCCCCGAATCGACCACCATGGCGGCGTCGGCAGGACTTATAGCGGCTGGTATCTCCACGGGATTCGGAGGAATCGGCCCCGGCATCGGAAACGGTCAGGCGGCCGAAGGCGCGGTGAGATGGGTCGCTCGGAACCTGCAATATTCCGGCGATCTCATGAGAATCATGTTGGTAGGACAGGCAGTATCGCAATCCACGGCTATCTACGCCATGGTTGTGAGCTTGTGCTTGATTTTTGTCGTTTAAGTTTGTTTTTTTTAGCATCTAATTAATTAGGAGGTTATTGAAATGATCGAAGGAGCAGATATCGTCAAAGCAGCAGCTTATTTGGGAGCAGGCATTGCCATGGGACTCGGCGCGATCGGACCTGGCGTTGGCGAGGGTATGGCCGCCGCGAAAACTTGCGAAGCCATCGGAAAAAACCCCCAGGAAGCCGGTTTGCTGACCCGTACCATGCTGGTAGGCCAGGCCGTTTCCGAGTCCACGGGCATCTATTCTCTGGTTGTCGCCCTTTTGCTCTTGTTCGTCGTCTAAAACGCTTTTAACGACACGATAAAAAACGGATATTTCAAATGGAAATTATCAGCAACATTGCCCTGATAAGCATCAACGAGACCTTGTTTGTACAGCTCGGTTCCTTTTTGATCTTTCTCTTCGTCATCAACCGAATCATGTTCAAGCCTCTTTTGTCCGTCATGGACGAGAGAAACGAGCATATTCAAGGCATGCAGAAGGAGGTCTTAAAGGCCGAGGAAGAGCTGGACAACGTCAAGAGGATGCTCAGGAAAAATGAAAAAGCCGTAAAAGACGAGGCCTTCTCCATTAGAAGCGAACTGGAAGCCGCTGGCGACCGACAGGCGACGGAAATCTTCAAGGAAGCCAAGGACCAGATCGAAGACATGAGGGCGAAAGCGCAGGCGGAAGTCAGCGCGCAGCTTGAGGAGGCCAGAAAATCCATGGAAAAGGAATCCGAAATTCTGGTCGTTCAAATCATGGAAAAGGTCCTGGAACGGAGGCTGGCTTGATGAAAACAAACAACGCAACCCGCAGGTTCGTCGGATCGGCCTGTCTCGGCTTGGCAGTCATGGCAATTTGCGCGTTTCCCGCGTCGGCGGCCGAAGGCGCTCCCGAGTGGAGACCGACCTACGACCTTATCATGATGTGGGTCAACTTTTTGATTCTCTTCGGCGTGTTGTACAAGTTTCTTAAAACTCCCCTGAAGGATTTTCTCGAGGGTAGAAAGTACGAACTGGAAAAAGAGATCAGGAAAGCCGAAGAACAAAAGGAGCTGGCCGAAACGAAAATCAAGGAATCGATGCAATTGCTCGAGGAGGGCGAGGACCGCTTGAAGACGGTAAAAGAACGGATCGTCGCCCAGGGCGAAATCCTTAAAGCCCAACTCGTCGATGAAGCGCGGGAACAAAGCCAATACATGATTGCCGAGGCCAAAAGAAAGGTCGACAGTCAAATTATCCGGGCGCGCGAGAAATTCCGCAAGGAACTGATCGACGTCGCCTTCGACAAGGCCTTGGAAAGGCTCCCCTCGATGGTTACCGAAGAAGACGGCCAACGGTTCGTCCAAAATTACATCGAACACGCCATGCCCAGTTAAGACGCGTTTTTTTCAAAAACAAAAAGGCCCGGAAAACGCGATTTTCCCGGGCCTTTTGTTTTTGTATTCGACCATAGGGGCATTCGATGCCTGTATCATTTCATTTCCAAAACTGCTTAAAGCCCGAGATCAATTTTTTCACCGTGGAGCCGGTGGAAGATTCTTCTCGCTCAAGGCGCGAGGCAACCGTTTGAAGTATGCGATCTTTTCTTTCCTGCTGCATTGGATTTGCCGGGGTGTTTGCCTGAAGGCTTTTGTTGAAGCGCTTCAATACCGGCAAATCTACCTGCTCGATCATGGCGTCGAGCAGGGACGGCCAGAAGGGTGCGGCCTCCTTATTTGTCAGGACTTGGCGGCAAACGGCAGTCAGCGCATGCGGCCAGGGTGAGTCCCCCTGTGTTGCTTCAAGACCGGTTGTCCATATTTCGAGAACATCGCAGGGGGTGTCCATTCCCATAGGAGCGAGCAGTTCCACCAAATCGGCGGCCTTTTTCGGAGTAGACAGCTCGATTTTTTTTGTTTGCAGACACCACCGAACCACGTCCCGACGTTCCGCAGCCGGCAATGCGGCGATATCTTGGCGCCAGACCGGATCGTCCTTTGGAAATTCGGATACGCGCCGGCCTGTCGGGGCGGCATTTTCCCGTATGTTTCCCATAAATTCGAGAATGCGCCATCGCCGCTGCGCCTCGTCGGACAGATCCGACGGTGCGGTTTTAAAGAAGGCGGGCGCTTTAGGAAACAACGATGCCAAGGGAACTATGGTCAACATCCGCTCCCGCAGTTTTTTCAGCCCGCTTCCCTTGTCCGGGAGCCCCTCGCAAACGGTTAGCAATGCCTCGGCCACCGCCAGGCCCTCGTCCTCGAACGACGCGGATGAGAGCCTCCGGCAAACCGCCTCGCTGACGTTCGCAAGCACCCGGGGAGCCATTTCGAACAGGTGCCGGTATTTTTCCAAGGCGCTCCGACTGAGGTCGTCTTGCCAGGGGCAAACCGTTTCAAGTATTTCTTTGGACAGCAATGGAAAAGCGCCGTACTTGACCAGTCCTTCATGGATAGGGACCGGGTCGTTTACGGTTCTCATGGCGTTCTGGTAGGCACAGAACCAATCGTCGGCGACAGGTTCGTCCCACAAATCGGCCGCCACGCGTCCCTTGATCCATGCGCGATTTTCCTGTTTCGGATTCAGCGCATCGACGGCAGCCAGCAATGCGTCACGAACGATCCGCGACTCGTTTGATCGTTGGGCCTTTCGAGCAAAACCGGCCACCAGGGCTACCTGATCCTTCCCTTTAGGGCGGGCGGATTCCAGAAACAGTTGGACGAGCCAAGCGAATCCTTCTGGGCAGACATCCGCCGGGACATGCGCCTGCAGCTTTCGAAGCAGATCGATCCTGTCCCGCTCCAATGGCGATCGGAAGAACGGTTTCACCGCCTTCTCTGCCAACCGGGACCATGCGTCGGCCGTTTCGCCGATGCCGCGGGCCGTGCGAAACATTTGCTCCAGAAGGTTTTGAACCGTCGAGGGAGCTAGGTCCTCTATTTTGTCGAGGGTCAAAGCCTCGGCCAAAAGGTTCGCAAACGCCTTCGCCTCGTCGGGATTGTCGAAACGAGCCTTTTCTTTGGAGCTGCCCGTCATGGCTTTTTCTCTCAAATAGCGTAGAATGGTTCCACGGTATTTTCCGGCCGCATCGAGCAGATAGTTCGCCTGCCGCGCGCCGCCGCAGGACAGCGAGGCGGAAGCAAGGGCGCAAATTGCCTTCGAATATTGCCTGCCCTCTTTTTCGGAGGCCATGTCGAGAAGCCGGGCAAAAGGTCGGGCAATTCGCTCGAAACCGCTTTCGCCCAGAACTCGAACGCGATTCCATACCAGATCCAAACCGGTCTTGACTGTTTCCGGGGGGGCCGACGAATTCTCCAGGAACGACAAAAGCGCTTGGGTCCCTTCGGCCAGCGGCTCGACAGCGGTGCGGGGACCGAGCAACGGCACCATGCTCACGATCGTATCCCAGGCCTCGGGTCGCCGCGCGCATCCCAAACGTTCCGCCAGTTTGTGGTGGAGAGCCAGCTTTTCCGGCGTCCGGGAACGGACGCATTCGCCTGCAAATCTGGCGTAAACGGAAAGGGTGCCCATGTCGCTGAACTTTTGGTCCCTGAAATTGAACACCGCGTAGTTTTTTTCATAGTCGTAAGGCAGGAGACGGTTTGCGACGCTGTCCGGTCCGCAGAGAGCAACGATGCCGCTGGCGGACTCGGTGTCGGCGGCGATGCCCGGTTGGTTGACGGGCTTCCACTGCAGATCGCTCTCGTTGGTGCAAAAGGGGATGCGCGTCCGAAACGCCGGCGGGACCAGGGCCAGAATCGATTCGATCAGCGGCGCCGCCTCGTGCCATCCGGGCAGACACAGGACCACGGGCGGGCCGCCGGTACAGGCCCGAATCGCGGCAAATGCCATGGCCCCGGCTTTTTCGGCGAAAGGCGAAGCCTTCAGCGGGGCAAGATCGGTTATAGGCGCATCTTTTTCCGATGGGACCGTGACGGGCGGAAGAATGGTGGACTCCGATGAATCTTTGGATTTGAACAATCCGGATCGGGCAAGGGTCAATGGATTGTGATCGAACCGGCTAGGCTCCTGCGAGTCGAACGTGAAGGTGTGAGCAAAAAAATTCCCGGGCCGACCTTTGTGTTCCAGGCCGCAATAGGCCACCCTCGTCAGAGCGTAACGGTCGTCGGCCAGGCGGCTGTAGCTCCAAACTTCCGGAAAGGCCTCCAGAAGAGAATCCGGCACTACCTTGACACGGTCTTTCCTAAGCTGGAGTTCAAGGTCTTTGACTTCCTTGGGAGCCATGGTTCGCGCGACAATCATGTAATGTTCGGATATTTGGGAGATGATGTTTCGGCCGTTCTCGTCGATCCCCGGCGAGCAGGCGGCGATCTGAAATCCGCTTTTCGACGGGTCAAGTCCTTTGCCCGGGGCACGATCGGTATAATAAAGCTGTTCCATGGACATGCGGCTTCTCCTGGTGTGTTGGAAAAGAATAAGTTTAGGTTCAATCGTCTTCCACCGGAATGACCCCGAGTTCCGAAAGCAACCAAAAAAGCGGATCGACGACGCGCCACGGCGAAATAAACGGAAACAATCCTTCGTCCGAAGCGCAACCGGTGGCCGATACTCCGAAAAACGCATGCTGGGGAAATCGCTGAACAATTTGCTTATAGGCCGCAGGATTGAATTTTTGCATGTATTCCCCCATAATGCCGCTCATGTCCTCGTGAATATCCCTGCGAAATCGACCTACATGACGCTCGTCCATGGTCCAGAGCCGATTCTCCGGAATCAGCCCGTATTTTTGCAGTTCGTCGCACTTGGTCAAAACCACGGCCACCGGCTTGTCTATCGGTTGCTTGTCATCCGGCAATATGCCGGCTTTTTGAAGTTCTTCCAGAACACGGCGGATAATCGCCAGGGGATCGGCCGTGGGATCCAGGTCTGGAAGTTTGATATGTTCGGGGAAATTGTTTCGCACGGTAGCGCACTGGAGGGGATCCACCAAAAAAATGATACCCGAGGCAACCCTTAAATATTTTACTGTCTGAGCGAGTATCTTTGGATCGTTAAAATTTTCTCCGGCTGTGTCGTACAGCGACAAAGAAACGCTGCATCCGCGTTCCTCCTTCCACAGGCTGCCGTCGAAAGCCAGATCGTAAAGCAAAGGGGGCTGCACGCCCACAGTCCCGTCCAATTCCAGATGGTCGACGAACAACGGTTTATGGAAGTGGATGGTATATCGCCGGACGGTCTCTTCGTCCAACGGCAACAAACCGGCATACATGTCCTTGGAACCGCGTTCTCCCAATTGATGCACCAGGGAGGCCACATAATGGCTTTTGCCGCTGTGTTTGGCGCCCACCATGCCGACAATCAAGCTTTTCTGAACACCGGCCGACGCATGCAGCTCCCTTTTGCATACCGGGCATATTTTATGCGTCATGGCTCCCTTCGCTTTATCCTTTGGAGGACGAACCGGTCTGTTTCGCAGCCGGTCCCACCAGTTTCGAACACCCTGTACGGGTGGGCCGCCGCCGGAGGGGGCGAACAACATCTTTTCAACGGGAAAAGCGTCCAGGCAAAACGGACAGACAACGCTCCTGGGCGTTTTCAGCAAATCGGCCCGTTTTACGATTTTTCCGACCGTTAGGTTTCGGCCCGGAGTTATTTGCTCGCAGATATCGGGGTGAACAATCAACGTATGGGCAGCCTGAAGCGGATCGAGGACCATCAGCTTGCAGTAGAAGTGGGGCCATCCGGCCTTTTTAACGGGCTCCAGAGGCACACGGGCCTCGTGAAGGCCCTCGAAATCGCCGTTTTCCGGCGTCCAACGAAAAAGCTCGACACCGTCGTCGGCCCCTTGGGGGATATTATCCTGATCGGCCACCAGCAGAAAGCCGGCGAAGTCGGGATGCGGATTTTCGATCCCCCAAGTCAGACGGATAAAGTTTTTGTCGCGACGGTCGGGTCCCTTGGGCAATCGGTATTTCAAAATCGTCCATGGCCGCCAGTGAACGTCCTTTCTGCACCCGGTCGCGCCGCCTGTCGCGTACTCGGTTCCCTTTTTGGCAGTGGCCTGGGCGTAGACAATATAGAAATAGTGCCCTTTGTTCCGGAGTGTTTGTTTGTACTTTCCGCCCGCCTCCAGATAATCGGGTTTCGTCACCGTTACGCTGGTGGCCTGCGGGTCGGAGGGGCCTGACGGCCAACCGCCCGTTTTTCTGGCGACAGTCGCGCCTCGGCACCCTGCGGGCCAATCCCAAGTGAGCACCACGCCGTCCCGGTTTTGGACGACCGTCAATTTGTCAACGTCCGGATTGGCCACGCAGTAGCCGGTTTCGCCCACCGCCGCGATTTTGTTATTCGAGACGGTAAAAGAACTGTAATACGGTTTTTCGACCATTGGACCGGTATCGATGATCATATTTTCGCGTACCGTACTCACCGGATCGGCATCGATGGACCGAAGCCTTTCTTTGAATTCGGAATACCCGAGCAGATTACCCACCAAGAGGCCGTGGGGTCGCTTTGATCGAAAAATGGCGACGGTACCGCCGTAATCTCCATCCGGCCAACCAATGGAGACTTCCAGACCGGTCAACGCGACGTTCAGCGACAAAACAGGGTCCGGCATCCGCACCGGTGTCGCCGATATGCGAACTCCTCGGGACACGACCGTTGCGTTCCCTTCCGTCCGATAGACGCAGCAAACCAGGTAGTGGCTGGCGCGGTCGTTGATCAAGCCGGTATCCTTGGCGGAATCGGGTCCGGACAATTTAATGCGCTCGCCGTCGAGAATGTTTTTCGGGGGCTCGAGCCGACGGCGGATGGCAATGCCCTTCACATCCGGCGGATTGTTCCAGGTCAGTTCCACCGTGCGGTCCGAAGAGACCGCCTTCAGGTTCGAGACGTCCGGAACGACGTCCACCGGCGGCCCGTTCGCGCCGACACGGCTGTACAATTCGCCGGCGCGTGCAAAAACGGTATAGGCGTAACGGCGGCCTGGCTTGATGACATCATAGGCGTAACGGCGGTCGGGCTTGATGGCATCGCTGTCCAAGAATCCCAGTTGATCGGTTTCCGCAACGCGCAAGCCGTCTTCGGGACTTGCCGCATGGGTACCACCGTCTCGGCGAACCAATAGATAAACGACGTTTGCGGATTCCTTGACGGCAGGCCATTCTAACTTGACCACGTTCTCGGTTCCCTGCATCCGGTACGCGGCTTTCAGCCATTCGGGGGAAGGGGGGGCTTTGGGAATGGAAACCTGCACCGTAACGCCATTTGAAAACAGGTCGGAACCGAACTGCGATACGATCAGATAATGGTAGGTCGCGCCTTCCGTCACCTCCCCGTCCGTGAACGAATTGCCGGCCCCCTCAAACACCGGCTGGGTGCTCATGGTTTCCGGCGATGGCTTTCCGCCGCCCCGGCGCAAGACGGGCTCGCCGCCTTCCCGACGAAAAACGATCGCCGCGGTACTACCGGCCGAAGGCTCCCAGGATACATGAACCTTGCCGTCTTTCCACTCCGCCGTTTGCTTCGAGACCTCGACAAGACGGATCGCCCGGTCCGGAGCGGAGACGAAATCCTTGCTTTTAAAGTTCTTGTTGATGGTATGCGCCCGATAGACGTACCAAACGCCGATATCGGCCGCAGTATCGACAAATCCTTCGCCCGCGCCGTGGTAAACCACCTCGCACAGACCGTTACGCGTATCCTGGCGCTGGATTTCCACGCTCTCGAAGTCCTTGTCCGGTTTTTTCCACGACAGGTCGATACGGTCCGCGCGGCTGACGGCTTTGAATGCCGCAATCAATTCGGTGGGTACCAGGGAGGTTCCAACTCTAAGGTTCCGGGCCTTCATGTATCGATCGACGAACCGTTCCGCCAAATCGGGACGTGTGCAATAGGAATGGATTGCGTTTTCCCTGAAGTCTTCCATCATTTCTTTCGTGACTTCTCGGGTCCCGGACGCCAGAAAGGCTCGGATGGTCTTGTCGTTGGTGGCTTCGAAAGCGTTGTAGACGATATCGAGCAGCTGGTCCGAATTTCGCTGCAACAAATCGACGCAACTAAACCAATTTTTGGCTTTGTCTCTAATGTCGGGGGTCGGGTTGTTCAAGTCCTTCAAGTATCGGTTGCGGCTTTTTTTCACAACCTCTTCGATAGTCGCCTTATCCTCGCAGACGGGCAGGTTCAATTCCCCAAACATATCTATCACGTTCCGGGCGGTCGTAGACTGTGTCGAGGGAGCCATGTTTGTGGCCATGGTAGCGTATTCTCCTACTGATCAAGTTTTTTGCCGCGATCATAGACAATGTCCACGCTTTTGCCCGTATCCGCCAAAGTGGCTTTTCCCGTTAGAATACCGCTTTGATCGTAGCCCAGCAGTACATTGACGGCCGTGCCTGCCGGCAGTCCGGGCGGAAGTCCGGTGATCGTGAACTCCGCCAATTTTCTGCAATCGTTCAAATCTTCGGATTCCCCTTTGTAGAGCACGATGCGTATGGCCTTCATGTTGTCCTCGGAGGTACCATAGACCTTTTCTTTTTTTTGCCCCCCGTATTTGCTGCCGGATTCAAGAATCACCGAATTGAAGGATTCGAAACCTCCTTTCCCGTCCGGGCGCAATGCTTCCACGCCCACGGAATAGGTGGATTGATCGCCCATGCCTTCGGTGGGAACCTGAAGGTCTGTTTTGTTTTTTTTGCCGTTCGGGCCCGAGACCATTACGGAGACTGTGGCGTCGCCGGACAACAGGTGGGCCCAATAGGCGGCGCCCATACTTACCAGCAGGTTCGGGTTTTTGTGAAGAATCGGTTCCTTGTCCATTTTGAGGGTCGCCATTTTCCGAACCATGGGCATGTAGGTGGATCCTCCCACCAGCAAAAGATCGATTCGACCCCGCGCGATACCATGCGTGGATTCGGCCTGCTCGAGGACATTGTCCAACAACAATTCGGTTTCCAGGAGCAGACTGCTGGTTCGATCCTCGAATTCGGCGCGGGACACCTCCACGGCATGGGTTCCGACGACGATCTGAACGGCGGAGACCCGGCTGAGGTCTCGCTTGGCCTTTTCGCACTTCTCGAGCAATTCGGCCGCGATGCGCGAATCGTTCCACAAATCGACGCCTTCTTGCGACATGACCTTTTCTGCGACGATTTCCCCCAACGCCCTGTCCCAATCCATCCCGCCCAATTGGGCGTTGCCGTCCTTGCACAGGGTATCGACGCGAAGACTGGCGGGTGCATCGTCGGCGGCGGATTCCAGGGTCGTGTGGATCAGTGTCACATCGAAGGTCCCCCCTCCCAGATCATAGACCAGAATGTTTCTATCGGCCATTTCCTGTGGCCGTTGAACGGCAAAGGCCAATGCCGCCGCATGGGGTTCGGGCAGCAGTCTCAGCACATTGAGTCCGGCCAGCTTTCCAGCTTCCTCGGTGGCGGCGCGTTCGTTGTCCCCGAAATATGCCGGCACGGTGATCACCACGTCCCTGACGGCCTCTCCCAGGTAACGCTCGGCGTCCTGTACCAGACATTTCAAAATTTCAGCCGACACTTCCTGGGGAGTGTATTTCCTGCCGTCGATGGGCGCGGTTTGAAAAGACGTTCCCATGGAGCGTTTGATTCCCGCAATGACCCGGGCCGGATGGCTCGCACCGGCATTTTGCGCGGTCTGGCCTACTACCGGCGCTTGCCCGCCTTCCGGAAAGTAGACCACCGACGGCAGCAAATTGCCTCCGTCCGAGGAATCCAGATCGACTGTTTCGACCCGGTTGTCGATTTCTTCGTAATACGATATCACCGAATAGGTGGTTCCCAGATCAATGCCGAAGCATCGGGTATCCGTATGCCGGGCGGCCGTCCGCGGGATGCTCGTACGATTCGAATTTTCGTCAGGCAGTATTGTCATTTCGGTTCTCCTCTACTTCCGGCGGTACCGGCTCCGAATCGGACTGCCGGTTTATCGCCTGTTCGGATATCGTCGGGGGCTCGTAAAAGAACACCACCACTTCCGCGTATCGCAGTACCTGGTGTTCGGTGCGGAAACCCGGCCGGACGATTCTCGCGATTCGCCCGACCTGGTCCGGGTCGGCACATGGTTTCCGTTCGACCGCCTTGTGATTGTCCGGATCGAACTCTCCTTCCGCGACAATAAGCGTCAACCCGTTCAAGGACAGAAGCTGGCACAACTGGGTTCGGATGATTCGGCAATATTTCAGGCCAGGTCCGCCGTGTTCCGCAACCTCCGATTCCAGGACGCGGACCGCCTGATCAGCGAAGTCGTAGACGCCCAGCATGTCCTTGAGCAGGGCGCGGTACCTGGTTTCGGAAATGGACGCCGCAGCAGCGTCGATTCGGTTGCCCAAGTTTCGAAGCTGAGGGGGCAGATATCCGATTTGTTCCCTGGCCAGCGCGATCTGCTCGGATATTCGCTCCATTCGCCCGCTTATGCCGGACAATTCTTCCATCACGCGGGCGGCGACGGATTGACCGTGGTATTTCGACGCCAAGGACTCGGGTTCCCCTGCCGCCGAGGATGTTTCTGCCGGTTCCTCGGGCGCAACGGCCGGGTCCGAAGCCGGCGGTTCCTCTTTGCGCATTTCCACTTTGTCATTGGTCATGGCATCCTCGTTTGTATTTTTTGGGTTTTCAACCGCCGGCGCGCTTTTTCGCCGCCTGGGTCAGAATGTTTGTCAATGCGCCGCCTATGCCTTCCACTTGGTCGATCACCAGTTTGATCGGGGTCAATTGGCCCAAAAAAGCCTCGTCCACGTCCTTGAAACCCACACCCAGCATCGAGAGGGTAACCCCTCCGGACGCGATTCGGCCGCCCGCCTGCAACGCGGCGGATCGGTCGTCGGGCATGCCGTCGGTCAACACGACGATGTCGCGGTCCGTCCCCGCCGGAGCGCCCGAAACCATCGCCATGGCGTGTTCGAGACCCTCGGCGAGATTTGTGGTGCTTTTGGGCGACAATTCGGATACGGCCCGCTCCACCTCGCCGATCAGCGAAGTAGGCTGGCACTTGTCATGCGCCCGCGCATTGAAGCTCACAATCCCCACCCGAACGGCGTCCCCGCCTCCGGCAAGAAGCTCTCGGGCGTTTTCCAGAACGGCTTCCCGTGCGTGTTGCATTTTTGCGCCCTCCATGCTTCCGGATTCGTCCACGGCAAATACCACCCAGCGAGGGTTAGCCTTGACCATCGGTATTTCGTTCGGATCGGGCTCTTCGTAGGGAACGGTTTCCTTGGCCAGAGGAGCGCCGGTTTTCAGATCCGTCGCCTCCACGCCGACAATGCCGCTGACGTCGTAGTGAAAGACAATTCGTATGCGATCCCCGCGAACGGCATCCGGCGGGCAGTGGAACCGGTAGCTGTTGATCTGGTCGTAATCCTCCTCGTCTTCGAATTCCACAACCGGCAAATCGAAATACGACTGGCCTGTGTAGGAGATTTCGTAGTCTTCGCGGGACCGGGATACCGGCGATTGGGTCCCGTGGGCGATGATCAGGGAGTTGCGGACGAGCGGCTTGCCGTTTTCCATGACGATCGCACGGGTTCCCAGGGAGCGTGCGGTGGTGCGCTTGAACGAAACCTCCACCAGCCCTCCTTTGGTCCCTTGCCCGGCATTTTCCACCAGCCCGCCGGCCCTTTTCCTCGGACGAACCTTTCCCTTGGCCAAAATGGCCGCGCCCAGAGCCACCATCAGATCCGGTTCCCCGACCAAAACCGGGGTCTTCTCAGATACGGCCGCCAGGGCTTCCCCCATGCGCCGCAGGCGACTGGAGCCGCCCACGAGAAGAATCCGGTCGATTTTATCCCATGTCAGCCCGGCTTTTTCCACGGCATGCTCGGTCCACATGGTCGTCTGCAAAATCTTGCCTTCGGTGGCGGATTCGAATTCGTCGCGTGTGACGGGAATATCCTCGACGATATGTTGATATCTGCAAGTTATGGCGATTTTATCGAGACGGGCGAAATCCCGTTTTGCTTTTTCGCAATCTTCGTATAACTGCTGGGCGGCCATCAGATCGTTTCGAGGATCCTCGCCGGTCTTGTCGATAAACCGTCTGGCCGCTAAATCCACCAGAGCCATGGTCCAGTCGTGCCCGCCAAGTTCCCGACTCCCCATGGTGGCGAGCGGCAGGAAAGTGCCGTCGATAAATTCCAGGACCGTGGCGTCGTAGGTGCCGCCCCCCAGGTCGCACACCAGAAGCGTTTCCCGATCCGACAGATGTTCCACCCCATAGCAGACAGCCGCCGCCGTCGGCTCCTTCACCACTTCGCGAACCTTGAATCCTGCCATTTCTCCGGCTTTTTTGGTGTTTTCGATCTCGATGCTGTTAAAATAAGCGGGACAGGTGATGACGGCATCGGTGACGGGTTGGCCCAATTCGGTCTCGGCATCGTTTTTCAACGCCTTCAGAATCTCCGAAGATATTTCCACGGCCGAAAGACCCTGGAAGCGGTAGTCGTTATCTCCCATGGCCCTCTTGATCCAACGCACCACGTGAAGTTCGTCCGTGACCCACTGGTTCATCGCCGTTTCCCCCACCTCGATGCGGCCGCCCTTGATCAGCGCCACCGAGGGGGTGGTTTTTTGGCCGTCGCTGTTGCAAATGATCCGGACCTGCCCCCGATCGTCCACATAGGCGATGGCGGAAAAAGTCGTTCCCAAGTCGATGCCTACCACGATTTCATCCATTTTCTCCTCCTTGCGCTTCTTCCCACTGCTCGGATACCGGTTTCATCGCTTCTTCGAGGGCCTGGGCCAGTTCGTCCAGGCCCTCGGCGTCCGGGGCTGTTTTTCTGGCCTTTTCCAAAGCGTCCCGGGCTTGCTCGTATCGCTCCAGCCGAGCCCAAGTCTTGGCCTGGGCCAGCCGGGCCGCGACATCCGAAGGTCTGGCCGCGCAACAGGCGCAGAACCACTCCAGCGCCTCCCCGGGCGCGTCGCGGTCCAGGGCTTGCAAGCCTCGGTTGAACCAGGCGTCGGCCACGGCGTCCAAGGCTTGCAGCAGGGTAAGATCGGCGCCGCACCGGCATTGCGTCCGTCCGGTTGCATCGCCGGCTCCACAGGCGGGGCATTTGTACATGATACCTCCTATTTGCGCTTAATTCCGACATAGCCTTCGGTTTCAGACGAGTGAGCCATATCCAGCTTTTTCCGAAGCGATTCGTATACGGTAAAAAACCAGTCTCGAATTTTGGTCATGGCGTCGGGGGCCCGGGGATCGATTTTTTCAAGAGATTTGCGCGCGTCTTCCAGCTCTTGCTTCAGCTCCTCGTAACGTCCGGCTTCTTTGGCCTGTCTTTCAAGCGCCAGCAAGCCGTTGCCCAACTGGAAGAGCAGTCCGGCGGGGTCCTGAGGCGGCGGACTGCCCCCCCCGCCTTGGCCCTTTTCCCGCACGAGGTTGTTCACTGTACCCAACAAGGCGTCGATCCTTTCGCAAGCTTGCGTCCACGCGGCGGAATTCTGTTCTCCGTAGGCTTTCCGGGCTTGTTCCCGGATCGCTTCCAGCTGCTTGTCATACCCGTCCTTCTCGATTTCCGGGTCCTGCTTCGCCAGGGCTGCGATTTTGATATCGGCTTTTTCCGCCTTGCGGTCGAACTCGGCTTTGGGCGGGTTCGGACGCCACCCGGCCCCGATATCGCGGACAAGACTTTCGATTTCGTACAGACAATCCTGGATTTTGAGCGTATCGGGCGGCTGTTCCCTCAGCATCGCTTGACAGTACGCCAGCCGGTCGTCCAACCGTTTGACCTTCGCATT
The DNA here is from genome assembly GCA_964575975.1 of uncultured Desulfobacteraceae bacterium. Lineage (GTDB taxonomy): Bacteria > Desulfobacterota > Desulfobacteria > Desulfobacterales > SKZT01. Next base: position 1,625 of record CAZNTU010000020.1, on the reverse strand, counting down.
GCCGAAAAGGGCGCCCTTTCCGACCGAGGCCTTCGTATCCCGGGCCAAACTATCGAGGCGCGCGTACTCTTCCTTCAGCTCCTCCAGGCTCCGTTTAGGAGGGACCGGTATGTCGATCACGACTTTTTCCTCCCGGCCCAAGGACGGCACATAGGCCTTTCCAACGATTTGGTAATTCTGCCGCACCTCCAGCGCGATATCCACGCTGCTGCCCACTTCGAGGCTTTTGGGAACCTCCGTCATCAGGATCTCCCCGAGGGGATTGTGCTCTTCGAGGATCTTGATGCAAATCCGCCCGCTGGCGTCCGTGGTCTTGGCATGAATCGTGGTCTGGTAAGGCAAGGGCGTCCGGACCGGTGCCACCTCGTGCGGCCCGTCCACCAGCAGAATGCTCAACGGTTTGGCCAGCATATTGGTTGAAATGTCCACCCCGACCCCGGCCGCCTCTTCGGCGTGACGAACGGAAAATGGATGTTCGGCGATCTTTTCGCCGTCGGCGGAAAACACGGTCAGGGCAAAAAAGGAGGTGGCCTCGGGTTCCAGCGGCACCTGCTCGAAGGCGAAGCCTCCGTTCTCGTTGGTTTTCTGGCGCAACGCCACCGATCCGTCCGACGAGGTCAAGGAAGCGACGAAGCCAGCGAGCGACGTTTGACCGTCTTCGGGAAGAACCTTGCCGACGACGTCCAATTCCGGCAGATCCGTAACCTCCGGAATCGGTTCCAATTTCAGACGGCCTACGGTTCGGGCCTGGACACCGGCTAAAATGGCCGCTCCCAACGCCACGCACAAGTCCGGGTTGACCATCTTGGGAGTTTTCCCGAACGCGGCTGCCAATTTCCTGGATACAAAAGGAATCTGCGAAGATCCCCCCACCATGACGATTTCGTCGATCTGATCCGGAGAAATGGGCTTGTCGGCTTTTTCCGCCATGCACCGTTTGCAAATTTCGATCGTGTAGTCGATATCCGGTTCGATGAGTCGTTCGAATTCCTCCCGGCAGATCCCCAACTGGATCACCACGGGATTGCCGTCCCGATCCACGATGCCTGTCTGATCCTCGGAGAATTCGTAGCACGGCTCCTTGGACAGTTTCACCTTGGCCTTTTCGGCCAGCAGCAACAGTTTCGCGAAGGTGACCGGATCGTTGGCGTCGAGCTTGTATCCGATTTCCATAAGCCGACCGACAAGCCACAGGGCCAGCTTTTTATCGAAATCGTATCCTCCTAGAAACCGGTCGCCGTCAAAGGCCTTGACGGAGGAGGTGCTGATAGTGCCGTCCTTTTTCTCCAGAATGGCCACGTCGAAAGTACCGCCTCCAAGATCGTAGGTCATGATTTGCAGGGGATCGCGGGTATCCCCGGCGCAGTACATCAATGCGGCCGCGACCGGTTCCTGGGCGATCTGGGCCACCTTGAGCCCGGCCATTTCGCCGGCCTTCTCCGTCAACTGCTTGGCCTTGGTGGAAAAATAGGCCGGTATCGTCACAACGGCCTCGTCCACCGGTTCGCCCAGGCGCTCTTCGGCCATGGTCTTCAAGTATCGAAGGATATGGGCCGACACCTCCTCGGGCTTCAAGTCGCCGTTTTTTTCCAACTGTAAGGTGACGTCTTCTCCCATTGAGCTTT
>CAZNTU010000019.1:0-44599 GCA_964575975.1 uncultured Desulfobacteraceae bacterium | reverse complement strand
ACGGCAGGTTCGGCGTCGTCTTGGACGGCAAGGTGCTCAAAGGCAACGTGGGCGATTACGGAACTTGCATGCGCAACCTCCTGACCATCCCCCAATGCCGGACCGATGCCGCGGAGGCTCCGCAGGGCAAATGCACATGCGAGGACTGGGACCGGGACGGCAGGTTCGGCGTCGTCTTGGACGGCAAGGTGCTCAAAGGCAACGTGGGCGACTACGGAACTTGCATGCGCAACCTTCTGACCATCCCCCAATGCCGGGGGTCACTCGAAAGAAAATAGAATCCGCAATCAATCCGCGTTGGATTATCTCCGTCACGACAGCGATGTCAATGAGATTCCCGATCGAATGCTTGGCGCAATGGTCGTGTTCGGCGCCGATCTGACACGGGTTTGTATTCGGAAGCCGTATGAGCCACCGATTCTACCCGCTCCCCTTTCCCGAATGCTTTATGCCCGCTCAAGAACGACCAGGGCGAACATCGCGGCCTTTTCTTCCAAGCCGAAGCCCCTTTCGAACCTGCGAATGAGAGGGTATGTCGCCTCCGGGATAAGAGACCGCATCGAGATGCCTCCCGAGAGCAGGTACGCCAAAGGCATCAAGGGTTTAACGACTGAAATGGCCCATTCCGGAAAAGTTTTTGAAAAGATTTGCCGATCCCTCTCGAACAGTATCCATGGCAGAGCCCCGTTGGCTCCGGAAAGAGGACCCGAAGATGGTATCGTCCACCCCCCCTGTTCATCAAACGGTTCATGATGCAGGCGCCGGTAAACCCATCGACTCCAGCGCGTATTCCAAGGTTCCACCATAATGCACCGCCCTCCGCTCCTGACGCAGCGGGTGGCTTCGGAGAAGAATGCGGCCGGTTCGGGAATATGATGGAGAACGTCTACCAGCAAAAGAGACTTCAAAGCCGCTGCTTTGAACGGCATTGCGACGGCATTGTACACCATGTCCACGTGAACCGTGCGAAAGACCTCCGAAGTGATTGCCGGTGCATACAGCTCCTTCAAAAAGCCCGCCCCGGATCCGAGTTCCGCGACCCGCCCCTCCCCCGAAGGGATCTGCTCGATCAGCAGCGAATACCATGTTCGATAGATTCGCTGCAAAAATCCTTTTTGCCGAATGACCTCTGTTCTCAAAAAGGTGGTTTGTGGCTCGTCTATGGGCAGATTCCGGGTCAGAGGATGCGCCAGAGCCGTTTTCAGTCGAGCAAGCATCGGCATTCTCATTTGAATTTCAGTCGTTTTGCGGCGAATGCCACCATTTGAAGCAGGAGCCATCCATGACGCCAGCGCCGAATGTTCGTTTCCCCATATTTTCTGGTCTGGTATCGAATGGGGACTTCCACGATTTTCAGGTTCTGACGGGCGGCCCCGAAGAGCAGATCAAAGTCTCCAAAGGGGTCGAAATCTCCAAAATAGCTTCGACCCGCTGCAATGCGACGGTAATCCTCGGCCCACAACACTTTGGTTCCGCACAAGGTGTCTCGAATGGGCTGTCCCAGCAACCAGCCGAACACCCAGCTGAAGAACTTGTTCCCCAGGAGGTTGAAAAACCGCATGGCGCCGTCCTGCATGGGATACACCAAGCGGACGCCGTTTGCGAATTCCCCCAGACCGCTCGCCAGCACCTCGTAAAACCGGCGCAAGTCCTCCGGAGGTACGGTCATGTCGGCATCCAGAATCATGAGCATGTCCCCTGTCGAGATGTCAAATCCTGCCCGCACGGCATCCCCTTTCCCTTTTCCGGGTTGCTTGACGAGCCGGTAATCGGCGGAGGGCAGGGATGAAATGGCGTCTTTGATAGTGTTGAAGGTCTCGTCCGTCGAGTTGCCCTCCACAAAAACGACTTCCGTTCTAGAACCCATTTTCGGAATTCTGTTCAGAATCTCATGGATGTGCCCCGCTTCATTTCTGGCTGCAATCACAACCGAAACGGAGGGATCTTTCGATCTCTTCGATACTTGAAGGGGACGCAGGATGTAAAAATTGGTGAAGGCCGCGACTCGAAAAAGGGGCAGTTTCACCAGAAATCGGTTGCAGAAGGCCGTCAGAAAGGGAATGGGAACCGGACACAAGATCTCCTCCCAGTGGCGTACGATTTCGTATCCCGACAGTCCCGCAAGGTTTTCCACATCCAGCGGGGTCAGCCAGTTCTGGGGAAGATTGGGGGTGACCAAGTCGAATCGTTCGGCCAAGCGTCGCGGGTATTCCCACAGGTGGCTTTGAATATTGAACAGGATGCGCGTGTGCCGATGGCAGTATCGCCGGATATGCGTCAAAAAGGTCTGAATGTCCCAGAGATCGTTCAGCAAATCGGAAAAGAGAATGACATCAAAGGTAACATCCCCCAGATCCAATTCCTCTGCGTCCGCGCAAACAAACTGAAAACGGGGAAAGCGGGTCCGGGCTTCTTCGATCATACGGCTCGAGATGTCAACGCCGACGCCCCTCTCCGGATCGAGTGCTCCAAGGAGGTTTCCGTGGCCGCATCCCAGATCGAGAATGCTGCCGCACTCGCCCACCACATGGCGATAGATCTCCGTCAACCGGCTGCGATAGCAGGAAGAAATCGCGCCGGGCTGCCGGTCGGCCAGTTTGTTCCAGTGATCGGCTCGGCGATTTCGATAGATTTCGTGCTCATTGTCAAACGATGTCATATAGAATATGTTCCTTGTTAAGAACCTGTTTTAGAAACCCAAATCAAGATAGCCTCCAATATTGGGGTTATCGACTTTTCAATCGCGGCAGTGCGTTTTCCTCCAGAAAGGCGGGACGCCAGGAGTGTTTATTTAAGAAGGCTTCCAGAACCTCCGCGAAGGCTTTTCGATCCACTATTTCAGCGACTCGCAATATTCTGCCGTCGGATACGGTTTTAATGCCGTCCTTTTCTTCCAATCCGCAGAGCCAGGACTGAAACACGATACATTCGGAATTGAAAGTGTCGATGCGGTCATGAAGAATCCTTTCGGCCTGCGGGGTCAAATCGGTTCTTAGAAGGATGAAGTCGGCATTCAGCATCTCATGGGTTCTGACGACAAAGCCGCGCACCCAGTCAACCGACGTTGTGGTATGAAAAACGGGAAGCTCGGGTCTGAGCATCGCTTCATACAGACCGACATTAATAAAGACGCCCGGGAGGATGCTCGCGGACAGTGAATAGAGGCTCGCGCTGGTGTTTTTTCTTCTCAATTCATCCAGGAATGCGTAGGCCTGATTCACCTCCTCTCGATCCTGTCCGACCAGTACATTGACTCCGGATAACTGTTGCCATGGAACAGGCGGAGAATCGAGCGCAAGCAGGATGCCGATATTGAAGGCCGGAAGAAAACAGACGAGCAGCTGAACCATCCGAATCCAGCGACCGCTATTTCTGAAAACGTGCAGAAAGACGGGAATCATGCAGATCGCGCCTATGAGAATAAACGGGTAGAAATACCTCACTTGGTTTCCCCCTGCCTGCACAACCAGCCAATACCAAGCCCCGAGTGCCCAGATGCAAGGAATGGCCAACGGCAATGTCAAGATGTGCGGAGGAACGGAATTCCGACTTTCTTTGCGAATGGCGACAAGAATAGCAAGAACGATCGCGTTTCCGAAGAGCCATAGAATCATGGCGATTCCAACGCTATCAACGACCAGGGATATCGACTGCGAAAAAGGGATTTTGAGCACCTCTGCCATTACGACCAATGCCTTCTTCGCATAGCTGAAGTTGCTGCTTGACAAGTACTGTGAAAAATAGCAAAGAAAAAAGACCAAGGAATATAGCAAGAGGACCAGTATTCCACCAAGGATTACAAAGCGATACAAGCGTGAAACAGGTTGTCCCTTTTTCCTTGCGCAGAGGTACTCTGCTCCGGCGACCGCGAACCATGTGGCGGCAAGAAGAACCATGACCATGAGACCGGATGGCTTGATCAGGAGTGTGAACGACGCGAGAAGCGCTCCGAAAACCACCCATGGCAACGAGGATTCCCTGAGGCTTCTGACAAACCCCGCGCAGGCCAGGGAGGCAACACCCGCTTGAAAGGCATCCACAAGTCCCCAGTAAAATGGTTTTGGATTGTTCTCGTTGAAGTCGAAAATATAGAACATGGGAACAGCGGAAAAAAGCAAGGCAATGGCTACCACTCCCCATCCTTCGGAAGCGTCGCGGGGTATTCCCGCCGCCACATAAACGGCGAGAACGACGCACAGTACTGGAAAAAAAACGGATCGGAAACGGAGCCCGCACGGTTTAGGCGAAAAACCAAGAGGATAGGTCATGAGGATCGTCCCGGGCGGTCGGCTCGTTGGCTCGAGTTCCAGCGGGTTGAACCACTTTCCCTCGCTAACGGCGCTCCAGAAATTCATGGCCTTATGCATGTAGCTCAGGGAATCGTAAAGAGGCGTTTGAACGCTTCTCGCTTCGTGCTGCCATATCATGAACCCCAGACAGATCAGCCACAGTAGCACTAAAATATGGGGACCGCCCGCCTTCCATCGCAGCGGATGCCTGATCGTTTTTATCTCCAAGGCTGCATTTCCATTTCCGGGGGCAGGCGGGTACCGTCGTGATTGGTATCATCGTGCTGTTTGGCCGCAACCAAACATCGACCGTCGGCAACCCGCATCCGCGACTTGTTGTCCATGGTTTCGCTCATTACACTCATAATGCCTTCCCTCCAGTGTCGAATATCTCCATATGAACGTACTCGGCCGCAATTAATAAACGGCAACGACATATTTGTCAATGGCAATGTACGAAAGGCCAAGAATACCGATTCGGGGACGATTGCGAGGTCTGATAACGTGACGGATTTGTTCCAAGAATGAAATTTTCGTTCTTTATTTTCTTCGGATTCTATTTTTGTTGCTTTGTTGCTTTAATCAATAGGCAAGTCGGCCAAGAGATTTGAGAATCAACGCGAACCCCATGGCGAACATGCCGGTCAAGCCCATGCCGCAGGAGAATCCGGCCAGGAGGACCGGGGCGTACTGGCGCCACATGGGGAGTCCACTGGGCATGGCCGACGCATCTTGCATTTCAATTAGCGCTGCGGATGCCGGTCGTCGTTTTGCATCGGGAAGGCGACGAGGATTTTCCGACCGAATCGTAACTCCTCTTCGACAGGATGATCGGCGATCATTGGCGTCTGATGTCGTTTACGCCTTGGCGGTCGGAGGTTGCGAAAGTCTGGAAAAATCCCGGAGAGCGACCGCTTTTCGATAAAGTGGAACTCGTCGGAGAAAGAACCTGCGAACGGCAACACGATTTTTATTGCATATATTTGCAATTCGATTGATATTCAAATCGGATTTCGTATTTATCCTTTCGTTTATTTTCATTTTTTTGGAGGAGGTCTGACGATGGAGATCAATCCAGCGAAGCGAATTTTCATGGAACTGGAGCGTTGGACCGCCGAAACGAACAACGACGAAAATGTCGGCGAACCGCTGGAAGCGTCCGTTTTGTCGGATTTTCGCAACCTTGTGGTCCAAGCATTGTTCAAACAAAAGCGGGACGATCTTCGTGTTTTGAAACACAAGGCAAGCCCTCTTCGGGCCCGGCTCCAGCCCCGGATCAAAAATATCGAGGTTAATGTTGGATCATAACGTCGGTCTGCTCAAGACCTCCGAGCTTTTTTCCGAACATCCCCGGTTGTGCGAAGACCGCCGGATTTTTCGAATCTTCGCCGGCTTGCCAAACTCGAAAACCTCGGAGGTCTGGCTCAAGTTACGACCAAACCCTGAGAAATTATCCGGGTGCCAACTGCATTGCGACGGCTGTTTTTATCATTTTATCGTCAGCGGAAAATAGTACCGCGCCGTGTTCCTCCGCCAGAGACAAGTACAGAGTGTCGTACACGGTCAAGTTACTTTTGCCCGCAAGCTGAAAAGCTCGCGCGACAATGGGGCTGTGGGGAAACAGGCGGATCGGGAGCGAGAGAATTTCCGAAAGAAGCTGATTGCATTCATAATCGGTTATTTCACCCGCTCTCTGCTTTTTGCGTATCACATTGGCAACTTCCGCTATCAAAAGCTCCGGCGCTATCGCCTTGTGGCGCCCTCTTTCTACTCCGCGAAAAAATTCTTCGACACCATCGGGAATAGGACCGTCCGGAATATAAAGGCGTATCAAGGCGGAAGTATCCACGACGCCGATCATCGTTCGCGATCCTCGCGCACGGATTCGACGACATCGCCGAGATCGCGACTTCGTAGCTTTTCACGCCATTCCGCGGCATTTGCCAGAAAGGACTTGTTCGACAATTTAATCTCCTGTTCGAGGACGAATTTGATTTGTTCCTGCAAGCTTCTTCGATTTGCCTTCGCCATGTTTCGCAATCCGTCGTAAACGTGATCGGGGACATTTCTTATGCTGATTGATCTCATATCTCATCCAATCTTTTGACATTGTTGTACATCCTAAAATTTGAAATCATTATAGTTCTTGTCCGGCAATGCGTCAATTTTTTGGCTCATCGCGGATTTGCGGGCGGAGGGTAAGGTAATCAGAGCTTCCAGATTTGGTCCGATAACGATGGCCCGCCTGAAAATGCGACCACTGGATGCACTCCCTTGTTCAATAGGCCAGTCGTCCAAGAGATTTGAGAATCAGCGCGAACCCCATCGCGAACATGCCGGTCAACCCCATGCCGCAGGAGAATCCGGCCAGGAGGACCGGGGCGTACTGGCGCCACATGGGGCCGTATTTCTTCAAAAAGAAGTACCGTCCCAGGAACGCGCCGATCACCTCCAGAATCAGGCCGTGGGGCGTGCTTTGCCCGAGCCCTCTCACGACCCCGTATACAAGCAGCACCGGAAGCCCGAGCAGGGAAAGCACGATGTAGGTGATCACGCCGAATCCCATCCCGAGAAGCACGTAGACGAAATTCAGCGCCTGGAAGAACAGGGAGTTGCCCTCCAGCGTGGAGGTCTGCATCAGGAGCGAGTTCAGCGCCTGGAGATGCCACAGTTCCTGGGCGTAAGGGTAGTTGGAGGAGGGGATCGGGGCCAGGCGCCAGATGAATTGGGAGAACAGCAGGCTGGCGATCATCACCACCGGGAAGACCACGATCTCGGCCTTGATGATCCCCCTGATGCTTGTCCCGGTCAGCTCGATCTGCCTGAAATGGACCGTGGCCTCGCCGTAGTTGTGGATGGGGATCGGCGCGTACCAGATTTCTATCCCCTGGTATCCGAAGAATTTCGCCCCCGCGATGAAGCTTGCCTCCCTGACCAGCGGAAGGCTCACGAACTGCCCCGCGATGCCTTCCATGCGCGCCGTGATATAGGACACGATCGGCGTGTACACGAATCCGTACCCCAGGAAGAAAATCCAGGGGAAGTTGGGGACCAGCCATACGCACAGGGCAACGTAGGCCAGCGTGGAGAACACGTAGATCGCGATGGATATCCAGAAGTTGAAGTCGCCCCTTCCCGGCGGGGGGTTGAAAAGGTCCTTCAGCGTGCCCCGCTCGACTCCCCCCTCGCTTTTCGTGCTCCCCACGAACGATTTCGCCACGAAGAAAATGCCCACCAGCGCGATGGCGAGTCCAAGGCCGATGCCGAAGCTCATGTAGAAGTCGAAGTTGTTGGCGAAAACGGTGTCCACGGTTTGCATGCCGGGATGCCATCGGGTGAGAATCCCGTGCTTGTACAGTATGGGGTTGGCGACCACGGTGATGATCAGACCGATGAATCCCCCCATGACCGCCCAGAACGGGAGCACCATTCCGACGAACATCAGGCCCAGGTCCAGCTGAAGCCCCATGGCCACGGCGGGAAGCACGTCCTCGGTGTGGCCGGTCAGCTCGATCCACGGGATCGGGATCATCCGGATCGGTTCCGTGAAAAGAAGACCGGACACGGTGGGCAAAAGCACGTAAACGCCGCCGAACACCAGCCCGATCACGCCTCCGACGCTGAACACCCGCCATTTCCAGCTCTTCTGCTTCTCCTCGGTGGATTCGGCCAGGGCCATGGTGCCCAGCGCTCCCACGGGGGCCATGGGGAAAGGGAGCTTTTCCACGTCCGACGTGATGCGGTAAAGGGCGTATCCCAGTCCGAAATGGTCGATCCTCTGGATGATCTGGGAGCCGATCAGAAGCAGGATGGGAATGAGCCAGTCTCGATGAAAAAAGGACCTTTCCACCAGCGACAGGGATTCGGGGGCGGGCGCCACCCATTCGGGTATGAATTCCGTCAGACCCAGCATTTTCGCCGCGTCGGACTGGACCAGGTACTGGTTCCACAAGAGCCCCTGGAACGGCGAGGCCAGCGCGGCTCCGGCCATGTAGTACAGCAGGAAAATTTCCTGCTGCTTGAGTTCGGTAAACGACCGCTTGGCCATTTCCGCGAAAAGTATGATGGTCACCCACCGAGCCGCCGGGCCGATCCCCTGGCCGATCACCAACTGGAGATACATGCTTCCGGGCATCATGAGAAAGCCGATGAAAACGGCGCCCACGATGGTTTTCCAGTCGAACCCCTCCTCGAAATGTTCGGGGGTTTTCAGAAGGTTCCTGTATTCTTTGAGTTCTTTGTCGTCGTACATCCGCGTCCACCAATCAGGATTGTTCCGGATCAATCGGGAAGCACAAGGTAGCTGGCGTCGCCGAACAGGCCGATGATCGCCCAGAAGCCTCCCATGAGAAAATCGCCGATTATCAGGCCGATAAAGAAAAACCGCAGCTTCTTGAACAAGGCGACTCCGCCGTACCGCATGCAAAGGGCGTTGCAGAGCCACCCGACGAAAAAGCTGAACCACAGGATGCGCATGGCGGAGCTGTAGGCGGTGAGATATCCGATGGGATGGATTGGCCACCAGAAGAACCGGTGGTAGCAGACCACCAGGATCAGCATGATCGCCGCGCCCCCGGCCGCGAAGAGAGTCACCCAGTCGCCGGGTTTCGTCGGCGCCTCCACCAGCGCGTGTACGTTTTCGTACACTGTTACCGCAGTCGTGGTCGCCCAGTCCATCCCCAATTCCCTGATTCCGAACTTGTAGCAAAGGGCCAGCATGGATGTCATGGAAACCGCCACCCCCAAAATCAGCGCCAGGACGATCGACCCCAGTATCAGTCTCCGGTTCGACGCCTTCCTCGTGACCTCCCTGGCATGCACAAGCGAAGGCATGAGGGATTCCCGCATGTCCACGAACAGGACCTTCTGCGCGGCGGCGGCCACCATCAGCCCGGCCGACGTGAAAAACTTGGGTCCGAAAAACGCCAGAAGACCGTCGATGGGCGCGGCCGTCAGCGTAAAATAGGCGATGCCGCCCTGGCAAATCACCCTCGCGGCCACGAACACGATCATGAAGAATGCTCCGACAAGCAAAATCGCGGGCAAAACGGGAATTCCGAAATAAGAGCACCACGCCACGACGCCGGCCATTCCCAGGAAAAACCCCCAAAAGGAAACCGGGGTGGAAAACCACTCTGTGGACGACGGCTCCTTCATGCCCGGTACGAACGAGCGCTTGACGACATCCGCGAGGTGATGCCGGGCCAGCCAAAGCAAAAAGAGAAAGAACACGCCGTACGCGCCGATCATCTGCGTCTCCTCCGGCCTGGCGAGAGTCGGGCCGAACGCAACCCCCAGCGCCGCCGCCGGGATGTTGTATCCCAGTATGCCAAGCACCCCGATCAGAAGCCCCCCCATGATAAAGAAGAACCACAAGGAGAACGAAATCTGCTTGGAAGTCAAAAAGGCGAACCCGATGAACGCGGGGTAAATGTAGATGTTCAGCTTGTAGAAGGCCGCGAAAAGGCCGTATTGGGGAAAGTACGGTCCCGCCAAAATCAGGGTCGGAATCTGGGGGACGCCGGGATAATAGAAGTTGAGGCCGTTTATGGTGTGAAGAAAGACGGAAACCGCCATGCCGGAAATCAGGAACTTGTTGCCGAAAAATTTTCCCAGGCCGTCCCCGTCGAGATGCTCCTCCATCAGTTGGGGCACTCTCAGCAAAGGGAAATTCATCCTCTCGTTGTGCATCCACTGGCGGCTCAAAAGGTTGACCAGGCAGAGCATGGTAAAATAGCTCAATAGAACGAAGATGCCCCAAGAGGCGAACGGAGCGATCCAGGCGTCCCACGGGATCTCCCGGAGCACCTGGAGCCACGACATTTGCTTTCCGCCCGCAAATCCGTTGTACACCCCCTGCACGGCCTCCCGGCTTTGCGGGTACAGGTTCTCGGGCATCAGAGGATGGAGGGTCTCGTCCCAGCGGTTTTCCACCGTGGCGAAGTAGTACGGGACAGTGAGATTGACGAAGAAGGTCCTGACCAAGCCCGTGTAGGCGATCCCGGACACCAGGACCATGAGTATCCAAGAGACGAGCAACTCCCTTCCGGTCATCCAGTTCCGCTTTTTGGAAATCTTGCGAAGCGCCGCAACGATTACCGTCATCCAGACCAGGACGAAAAACGGGGCCAGGGGAAAATGACCCCCTCCCAGCGGGGTTCCCAGCCGCTGGGCGTTATTGAAGGGCGTCAGGGCGCAAATGGCGACGGCGAACAGGAGCCCGATGACAACCGCGCGCAGCCGGACTCCGGTTTTGCTCAGGGCGGACTCCGTCGAGGCCGAGGTCGGGGCTGCGGACGGGACCGGCTCTGCGGCCGCGTTCACGCTAATTTCCTGGACATTGGCATTTGTAGTCGTTTTTGTCGGATTCATCCTCGATCAACAGTCCGCTTTTTCTTTGAGCGTCGTTCAGTATCCGTTCGTATTGTTTCTTTTCTTCGGCGTCCAGTCCGCGCCACAGAAGAAGCCGTTTCCGGAAAGCGTGGAGAAAACCCTTGTTGATTCTTCTCCATGCGTTCGACTCTCCGGATTCCCTGGTCATTAACACCTTGATTTCCAAGTATCCCTTTTCCTGGCTCGATGGGCTGAATTTGATTTCCACCTTTTGCATGATGCCGAAATCGAATGGCGCCAGCCAGACCCTCGTATCGATGGACAGGCAGGATTCCCGGCAGCACTGGTTGCTGTTGCGGCATCCCGGCTTCGTTCGCGAAAGCCGTTCCGGAACCGGACACGCGAAGGCGAAACCGATTTCCCCCGTGGAGAAGACGCCGTGGGAGACGTCCTTGTGGGCGTCGTAAAAATCGTAGATGAAGCCTCCGATGCTGCGGTGCTCGTGGTATTTCATCAGGAACGGAAACGTGACTTCCAGCACGGCGCCCTTCGCCTCCGGCATTCTCCATGCCCGGTTTACGTCGGGGATGGCGATGTTTCCGGCCACTTTCGACGGATAGATCGCCGAAACCAGGACGACCAGAATCACCAGGAGCATCGCTGCGACGCCTGCCAGCGACGAGTAGTTGACCGTTATGCCGGCCCACAGTCCCGTGCCCGCGAAAAGACTGGCGGAGGTCTGCGCCAGCAGATATCCCAAAACCACGCTCAGTACCGCGAACGCCAGCGATTCGGCCACGAACAGAAACGACACGTGCGACGGCGCCAACCCCACGGACGTGTAGATGCCGATCTCGCGCTTTCGTTCGTAAACGCTTCCGATCATGGTGTTCAACACGATGAAAACGGAGATGATCATCGGGATCAGGATGTTGGGCACGCCACTGTAGCTCAGGGAGTCGCTCGCGTTATACAGATAGGTGCCGTCGGACTCGCCGGAAAAGAGGGAGAGCCCGAAACGATCCACCAGATGCATGGCCGTCGATTCGACGTCCTCCCCGGACCGGGCGCGGATGGACACGGCCTTCAGACTTCCGCCGGAGGCCATGAGGGTGTCGTGGGGAATTATCACGGTAAGATCTCCGGGAATGTGGGTGTAGAGGCTCTGAAACGCCAGGACGTCCTCGCCCGATTCGATGGCGTCCATCTCCACCTCGGTCAGTTCCGCCGCCGAGGATTCCCGGGGAAAAGTCACGGGAGTCAGCGGCTCGCCGTCCAAGTCGGTCCTTTTCTGGAGCTTTTCCCCCGAAAAGACGCCCGCCACCTTGTATGGCTTTCCCCAAATTCGGATCTCGACCTCGTCGGGATTTGCCGGATCGATCCCGAGCGTTTCCGCCATCCTGGCGGGAATCAGGGCCGAGAAGGGTTCGTTCGCGCTCAGCCATCGGCCGCCCGTCAGGATTTCATCCAGGCCGGTCGCCTCGGGTTCCAAATGGGAGAGTCCCACCAACCCCTGGGCTTCGTAGCTTTTTCCTTCGTATGCCACGGGTATCCTGGCGGAGCGGGTCTTGTCCTCCGTCTCCAGCCAAACGCGCGGAACGGCGAAGCCCTTGTCCTTGAAGCTGTTTTCCACGATTCCGAGAGCTTCCGGCGGAAGGCTTTGCCAGTTGACGCTTTTGAGCAGAAATCCCTTGTAGGGGGATTCCGGCCGGTACTGCAACCGGGCGTGCAGCCTTGAGGACTTAACCGTGGTGAAGCTCATGATGGTGAACGTGAGGATGATCAGCGTCGTACAGGTCAGAAAAGTTCTGATCCGCCTTCTTTTCAGGTTGCTCACCCCCAGGAAGAAGGCCGCCGCGAACGCCTTCCATTTGCTCGTTTCGCCGCTCGCTCCCCGCTTCGCGCTCTGTTGAAGCCTTGTCATTTCGTCCTCGAACCTGAAAAAAATGATCAGGGAGACCATGAACGAGAGCCCGATGATGAAGAAGGCGAGAATCACGACCGTGGGGCTGTACGCGAGCTGGAAGGCCGGATGCACGTTGTAGACGACTACGATCAGGGCCATCAGGATAGCGGAAAAGGCGACGATTCTTTTGTATATGTTGGTATACGAAAACAGCAGTCGTTCCATGCAGAAGGCGAACGGCACGAAAAGGGCGATGTAGAAAAGCACTCCGAAAAGAACGTCCTTCTGGGTCTTTTCCACCTGATCGTACACCCTGCTGGCGAGCGCCCACGAGCGGGCCGACGCCTCGGAGAAATCGTCGTATCGAAAGAGTTCAAGAGCGGTTTCCGCCCTTTTCAGCGCGTCCGTCCCCTCCCTTTGAAGGGAACGGATTTTTTCGTCCACCACCCCGTGGTCCTCCAGGTTTTGAATCCTGGGTTCCAGCAGGCTCCACATGTCCCTGGCGACCATGTAGCCGGTTCTGTGAACGTACGGCCATTCTTCCACCTCGTATCCGACCCCCTGCGGATGCCCCTCCTCGGCATTGGTCAGGATCAGTTTCTTCTTGAGCACCGAGTCGGACAATATGAGTTTCATGGGCGTTCCGGGCTCGAGAAAGACGGACGCGATGGTGGAGGACCGGGTATCGATCCGGGAGTACCAATAGCGCATGGGAGGGGCCTCCCTGCGACCGTCGACGAGGTTCAGCTTGGTCATGTAGGCGAAGGTCCTGGGTTCGAGCAGATCGAAAACGGTTGTCTGCCTGGCAGCGAACAAGATCAGGTCGGTTTCCATGTAGGGCCGGATCATTTTCACGCGATAGGCGTTCTTTCCGGTTCCGGGCTTGTCTATGGCCCAGACGACCTTTCCCGTGTCCTGTTCGAACTTGTAGCCCTCGATTATCACTTTGTGGTAGGAATTTTTCTTGTCGCAAACGCCTTTGAGCTGAAAGTTGCCCATGGAGTCCACGATGGCATAGAAGCGCGCCGGGCCTTGGAAGCATAGAAGCGCGGTGCCGGGGGCCGGCTGGTCCGGAAACAGTTCCCCGTGCCTGAGGAATTTCGCCCTTCCGGTGAGGGTGGAGAACCCGTCGCGGGGAAATTCGCCGTCGTTCAGCCTGGGAGCGCTTGTCAACGCGCCGATCAGGTCGGCGGTCGTCAGGCTTTGCTTGAACGCGTAGTCGATGTTAACGTTCTCGAATATATCGCCAGGCACTCCCCACAAGGCGCGGGAATCGTTGACGGTGACGAGGGAGATGCCGTGGAAGCCGGCCAGCGCGCTGACTTCTCCCCCCAGTTCCGGCTTGTCCAAGAACCAACTGTCCCAGGACCGAAGCCTGCTAGGTCGAATGGTGTCGCGGTAAAGATCGCCGTACTCGGATTCGGCGGCCCAACGGTCCAGAACCTCGCTCATGACGTTGTACGGAGCGGTCCGGTCGATCCTGGGCCTCAGCGGGAACATGAATCCCT
This sequence comes from uncultured Desulfobacteraceae bacterium, assembly GCA_964575975.1. GTDB lineage: Bacteria > Desulfobacterota > Desulfobacteria > Desulfobacterales > SKZT01. The sequence continues at coordinate 30,563 of CAZNTU010000019.1, read as the reverse complement.
TGGTGAAAGCGCCGATCCCGTCACCGTGGCTCGAAAGGTGCAGCGAAACGACTGCGGCCAGGTTCTTGCTCTTGACGGCCGAACGAAAAGTCAAGGTGCTTTTCAGCAGCTTGTCCTGCTCTTTGGCGTCCTTCAGAACCGCCTTGTGGTCTTCGATCGCAACGGAAATCAGCTCCTTTAGCGCATCGATCTCCTGTTCGGAGAGGTTCTCGAAATCCGCGCGCCAGTTCAATTTCCGAAGCATGAACCGCCGGTCCGCCAATCGCTGGATGCTTTCGTCCTCGGCGGCGTCGTTCCGCGCCATCCTGAGAACAATCAGACGCCTTGCGATCCGGTCCACCTCGGTCTTGATCGTGTCGGACAAGGCTTCTTTCAAGATTTCGTCCGTCTTTTCGATTTCGGGGGAAGAAAGCGAATTCCCGTCGAATTTGGCGGTGTGGAGCGCTTCCAGAAGTTCCCGACGATGGTTGATCGTTTTCTTGAGATCGCCGGCCATCCGCCGCTGGAATATGGAGCGGGCCCGGACCGCCCATATCATCTCCCTGGTTCCGGCCAAGGTTTGGGCGTGGCCGGAGGTGGCGACAAGCATGACCGACCTTTTCGGGGGATTTTCCTTCAATTTGCGCGCGTAGGACAGCATAGTGGCGATACCGCAGGCCTCGTCCGCCCCCGGGGACTGCCCCACGACGAACGCGGTGCTGTCGTAGAACGCTTCCACGATCACAAGGTCCTCGGAAAGTTCGGGGTCGGTCCCTTCGACCATGCAATAGACGTTGCGGGTTTCGACGTTTTCCCAGCGCTCGTCGGAAACCAGGCGGATTTTCTCGCAGACCGCGTCGTTTCCGGCGTTTTCGAAGTCCCCGAAAAGCTCCCGCGCTTTTTCGACGGCAAGCCGGAATCTTGGAAACCGGATCGGGGACAGTTCGATCTTTTCCTCGAAAAAGCTCCTGGTGGAATTGCCCCGGTCTATGTAAATCAGGGCCGCAGCGCCTAACGAGGCCGCGTCCAGCCAGTTTCGTCCGGAATCGAGTTCCATGAGCACGACGCATCCGTCGATTTTCTTGCCGGACAATTCGGAAAGAGAGCCTCGTCCGCCGTAGACCAAAGGGCCTTCGAGGCCGGGCGAACCTATGGTTTGAAGAGTTATCGCGTTGCCGCGGACGGGTTCTAGGGGGATTGCGTTTCCGGAGGACACGACCGTTAGTTCGCTCTTGCCCCCGACAATCATGGGAACTTGGAACCGGTGCGAGCCCACCTCGCCCAATTCCAACTCCTCTATCGCATTCGCGATGTACTTGGCCGCCTTTTCGGCGCCTTTGGAGCCGGTTTCGCGGTTTCCGTATTCGGACAAGGTTTTAATGGCGGATTCGAAACGGTCCCGTTCGGACTCGGCGATTTCGGACGCGGCGGAGAACGATGTCGCCGCGAAGACAACTAAAACGATGATCGACAGAGCAAGAGACAGCATTGGCGATGTGAGGCAAAAGGCCGCGGAAGACTTGCCATTGCTTCTGTTTGCCTTCGAAGGGGCGGATTTGCAGCCCGCGCTCGAATCGTAAATCTTCGAAGTATTCATGAACGAAATTACCGTTACCATCTATCGTCCACTCGGCCAATGGAAATGGTCAGATCCTCCCTGTCCTCGATTTTGTCCACTCGGCCGTCCCGAATCCAGATCACCCGGTCCGAAACGCTCAGCATCTTGATGTCGTGGGTGGCCGAAATCACGGTCGCGTTTCTTTCCTTGCTCAGGTTTTTAAGAAGCGCGATGACTTCCTCGCCGGTGTTCAGGTCGAGGTTTCCGGTGGGTTCGTCGGCCAAAATGATCGCCGGATCGTTGGCCAGAGCGCGGGCGACCGCGACCCGTTGCTGCTGGCCTCCGGAAAGCTCGTTGGGCTTGTGATGAAACCGTTCCCCGAGTCCAACCAGAGCCAGCAACTCCATGCCCTTCGCCGCAGCCTCGTCGTTGCCCATTCCTCCGAAAACCATCGGAAGGGTCACGTTTTCCAAGGCGGACATCACCTGGATCAGGTTGAAAGTCTGGAAAATGTATCCGATCTTGCGGCACCTTAGCCATGCCAGCTCGTAGGCGTCCAACTGGGCGATGTCCACCTCGTCGATGAACACCTTTCCCGACGAAGGCTTGTCCAGACCGCCGATCATGTTGAACAGCGTGCTTTTCCCCGATCCCGAAGGTCCCATGATGGAAACGTAATGCCCTGCGGAAATCTCGAGATCGATTCCCTTCAAGGCCTGCACTTCCAACTTGCCAAGCTTGAAGTTTTTCGTGACGCCGGAAACCCGGACGATTTTTCCGTCGGCATTTTCCTCCGGCGTTTCCCATTGATCTCGTGTCATTTTTTCCACTCTACTGTTCAACCCTCATTGCTTCCACCGGCTGCATCCGCGAGGCCACCATCGCGGGATAGAAAACCCCGGCAAGGCTCAGCAGAAAACCGGCCAGGGTGGCGATCCCCACCGAGGCGGCCACGTCTGCGAAAGAAACGTACGCGAACGCTGCGGTTCCGAATTTCAGTCCGCTGTTCGCCAAAGAAAAGAAGCATCCTGCCAAGGCGCCCGCCAGCGCTCCCGCGATTCCCTGCATGCCGGCCTCCAAAAGAAAAAGCCGCAAAACGAAACGGTCCAGCGCGCCGAGGCATTTCATTGTCCCTATTTCCCGAAATCGCTCCGTGACCGCCATGAGTTGCGCGTTGACAATCCCCACCGCGCAGACCAGCATGCTCAGGACGATGATCCATCGCTGCTTGGGCGAGCTTTCCGTCCTCGTGTCGCCCGGCCCCAAATCGTAGCCGGACATCGCGAGCTTCTGCCGATATTCCGGATTCCCCGTGGCGAGAAGCCCGTTCGCCACGTCGTTGCTTACTCTCGTGAAACTTAAAAACGAAACCGCGAGCACGAGACTCAACGTGGTGATCAGGGACCGGAAAAAACGGACCCTGATCTGCTTCAAGGAAATAACGAGCGACTGTTTGAAAGGAAGCACGACCTGCCGCTGGACTTGGCCGGAGGCTGTTTTTTCCGATTTGTTCGTCGCTTTTCCCCTCATACCCGATTCTCTCCGCGCCCATCGCGTTCCGCGCCGGTTGTCGGCGATTGCCCCGCCAAGTCGCTCATTCGAACAACGTGCAAGGTCGGGTGGTCGGCCAACGCCTGAAGGAGCCGTTCCAGAAAACGGAACGCGGCGTCGTTCATGAGCTGGTGGTGTATCATGATGCCGCACAGGTCCCGGCCAAGACTAGTCTCCAGTTCGGCGAAGAGATTGTTCCAGCCCTCTCGCGGGTCCTTCTCCTTGCGAGTGTGCAAATCCACGTTGACGTTCAATTCGAGGAGACCGTCGGGGACGGGGCTTTTTCGCCCCTCGCTTCTGGAGACGGCATTGAAGCCGAGTCTTTGGAGAATTTCCAGGGCGTTGCGGCCGCATCGGTTCCAGGGAGGAGTGAAAACCGGACAAAACATGCCGCCCGCGATTTCCCGCAACCGGTTCATTCCCTTGGCGATGTCGCGTTCCATTTCCACATACGGACGGTCCTGGCCGAACTCGAATTTTTTTCCTTTCCGGGAGTGGTTCGCGTGGCGCCAACCATGCTGATGCCAGCACCAAAGAGACGGGGCCGCCGAGGCAAAAGACATCGCCTGCTCCCACCTCTGGCGGGTGAGTCGCGCGGGAATCGTCGCGAGCGCCAAAGGAGTCCTGTAGTCGATAAAGAGGGAAATCAGCCTGGAAAAATTATCGGACGGAACCGCAATATCGTCCGCGCGAAAAAACACGACCGTCAGACCCGGCTTTTGAACCGACGCGGCGGCTTTATCGACGCATGCGCGGAGGCGCTCAAAGGCATCGGGGCGAGAACTGTTCCATATTGCGGCGACCGGTTGCGGCATCGCGTGTTCCTGACAGTTGTCCTGTTTTGAACGATTTAAGTACCGAACATTTTTATTAACGACTTGGCCGTGTTGTAACTTCCATCGAGGTCGATACTAACAGCTGACGAATTTTTATGCAACAACCGTTCGAAAAGGATGCTCGCGAAACAGTCGCAGGCGAGATGGCACCCTTCCAGAATGGTAATCGGCGCTTTTTGGGCCAGTCTTTCGGCTCGGATCCTTTGTTCTCGGTTCTGCGAAAAGGGCCAAAGCAACGCCGGGGTCTTGCAAGCCAGGATATTCATGCACGTATTGTATCCGGCCATGCTCACGGAAAGGTCGGCGGCGGATAGATAAGAAAGGAAATCGTTCGTAAACCGGCTGACTTTCACGAGGTCGTCCTCCATGGCTTTAAACTTATCGAAATCGGGTTGGCTCAGAAAAGGCCCGGTAAAGATTTCGCCGCGAACGGGAATTACGGCGGAAAGAATCTTCAACGCCTTGACGGAGGCTTCGAGGAGCACGGCTCCTACTTTCCCCCCGCCAGCGCTTACTACTACCAGTTTTTCATTCTCGTCCATCCGAAGCTTCAGGCGAATTTTTCGTCTTGCGTCCAGAGGCGGCTTCGGGGTGACGAATCCGGTGTATAAGACAGGAACGCGAATTTCCCCGACCCGCGCAAATGTCTCGTCCAAGGAAAGCACGGAAGGGTCGGAATGGACGAAAAGGGCGTGGAACCAACGATTCAGGACCTCGACCACCCGCGTTTCGTATTTTTCCGGATCTTTCTTCTCCACCAGGATGTCCCTCAAACTGCAAACGGCGCGACACTTGAAACGGGCATTGTTTTTAAGGTGCTCCAAGACCGGGTCCAGTTCGAAACGAAAGGCCTTGCGTCCGAAAGGATAAAGCTCCGCCACGAAAATGTCGGGTCTTTCCGATTCGAGAAGTTCGAGCAAGATTTTTCGGCGTTCGGCTTTGACGTCGTCGGCGGACCTGTCCCCTTCGGTGGCAAAAAGCCCGGAGAAGTCGGAATCCATCATGAGGCCGGGAAGTCGGACCTCCCGAATATGGTCGCCGATCTTGACGTCGGGCCGCGGACCCCCCGTGACGAGAACGATGTCATGGCCATGCAAGGCTTCGCAAATTTCGAGGCTTCTAAAAAAATGTCCGATTCCCAGGACATGCTGACAATAGAATACGATTTTCAAATTTTTCCCCCGCAAATAGAATCCCCAAATTGCAGAGATTGCTCAGATTTTTGTCCGCCGAAAAGAAAGCGAAGGCTAATCTATCAACCCAATTTGACAGTGTTCATCGACTCCAAAACCAACTTCCCGCAGTCCAACCCCAGCATATGAAGATGGTACTGCTTGATCGCGGGGGCCTCGTCGGGCGAGAACTTTCGTCCCGTCAGGCCGTAGAGAAGGCATTTGACAACCCCTCCGTGGGCGATCACGAGGATATTGTTTCCGGGATTTCGCGCGGCCAGTTCCGACAATGCGCGGCTGCTCCTTTCCCAAACCGTTCGGCGATCCTCGCCTCCCGGGGGACGGAACTCCCATCCCATGGACAGACGACGATTCAACTCCTCGGCCCTGTCGATCGTCAAGTCCTGTTCGGTCAACCCGTTCCATTCTCCCCAGTCCTGTTCGTTAAGACGAGAGTCCCCCTCGACAGGCAGTTCCAACACCTGGTTGACGATCGAGGCCGTTTGCATTGCCCTGCTAAGGCCGCTGGTCATGATTTTATCCCAACGATGGACATCCTTAAGAATGTTTCCCCATCTTTCGGCCTGCTCGATTCCCTCCCGGCACAACACCGAGTCGCTTTGCCCCTGGATTCTCTTGTCCAAGTTCCACTGGGTTTTCGCGTGCCTCATCAGACCGATTCGGGTTTTTCCCTTATAATTCATTTGTCGGCAAGATGGTCGTTTCAAAAAATCATTGCAGTTGCTTAAGGTTTATAATACCGCCTGCTCTCCTATTTTCGGGAAAGTCTATGAACCTTGACAATTTCCCCCAACGCGACAATTTCCGGATCTCCTGTCCAAATCACAGCGTCGAGCCGTTCCGCCAAAGCGACCGCGAATGCGTCCGCGTATGACAATCGATGCATGGACTTATAGCCGGCGGCTTGGATGATATCCTTCTTTGACGGTTCATGAAACTTGATCGGAAGCAACCCGAGGTCCGAGAGAGCCGAATCCGCGGAGACTCGTCCCTTTCTTGCCGCAATCCGGTAATACACTTCGCCTGTATTTATCCAAGACATGTGTATTTCGGGCAATGCAGCGCCGTCATCGAAAAGTCGCGCGACTTGTTTTGCGGCGGGTTCTTCCTTGAAGATCATTGCCAGGACAGGCCACGCGTCAAGAACTATCTTCATCGGCTATTTCCTCGGCGTGTTCCCTTTCCATTTCGCTCAGCACGTTTTTCTCGTCGAACCTTCCGTAAAGTCGATCCAACGGCCCCTTTTTCAAAGGTGTCAAAACAATTCCATCGTCGCTCAACCGGATTTCAAGAAACGCTCCTTTTTTGAGATTCAGTATTTTTCGAATCTCGGCCGGTATTACAACTTGTCCTTTCGACGATATTTTGACGCAATCCATAATCCCACCTCCCTTCGTGTTTTACCGAATGATAAGGTAAGACGCTATTGCAATCAACCTTTTTGAAGCGTCCGATCAAAATCCATTCCATCGCCTAACATCCGACAAGCAATCGTTCCATAGCGGCTTCCACCGCCCGGTAGTTTACGTCCAGATCGTGCCTTTCCCGCACGTATTTTGACGCAGCCTGCCCCATCGTTTTCGACAATTCCGGATTTTCCAACAGTCTGGAAAGGGCGTCCAGAAAAGGCTCTTTGGAACGAAAAGGGGTTAGAAATCCGGTGTGGCCGTCCTTGACCACCTCGGGGATTCCTCCGTTGTGGAAAGCCACCACCGGCAGACCGCACGACTGGGCCTCCAGATAAACCATGCCCAATGATTCTCTTATTCCCGGGAAGACGAAAACGTCTCCCGCGCTGTAAAACCGGTACATCTTTTCTCTGGGAATTTTTCCGACGAACGCGTGTTTTCCAGAAAGCCGCTTTTCCGCAAGTCTTTTCAAACGCTCTTTTTCCGAGCCGTCGCCCGCGACCGCCAGAAACAGACGAACCCCGCGAGCGACAAGCTCCCCGCAAGCCTCGATGACAACGGCCAAGCCCTCGGATTTGACGTCGGGCCGGAACATCGCGGCGGAAACCACCACAGGAGCGTCGGCGACGCCCCATCTTTTCCGGAATTCTTCCCGAGCGACAGGGTCGAACGCGAAATCTTGCGGAAAAATTCCCGGCGGCGCGTACGAAAGCCGGTTTTCCGGAACGATCCTTCGAAGATTGATCTCGTCTTCTTTCCGGTTGGAAAAAACATGCCTTGCCGATTTCAAGGCCCGCCGGTTCAAAAAAAAGCCGGGAACCGAGCGAATTTCGCGCCGTCTCTTTGTAGAGTAGATTCCCTGGAAGACGACGTACGGCACGCCGGCTTTTCCGCAGACGTACGGCCCCAACATGTCTGGCGCTTTATAATAAGTGTGGTACGTCATCCACAAATCCGGCCCGAAACTTTCGGCCATTCGAAGAGCGCGTCGTCTTTCCCTCGCGATATCCAGCCACCCGAGAGGCTTCCAGTAAATCCACCGGCACCTCAGATCGCTCGGGGTTCTCAGCTCGTGCCCCCTTCGGGAAAGGAACTCGAAAAGCCCCTTTCCGATAACCAAGTCCCCCGACGGGTTCGGATGGGTCAAGGGTTTGAAGGGAGCGTAAAAGCAGATTTTCATTCGAATTTACCCCGGCCCCCCGATCAGCGCACGAAGGCGATCTCCCCCACCTTCGGGACGAACGCGTCGTAGCCGAGCTGTTCCAAGTGCCTGGAGAAGGCGACCGACTGGTCCTCCTCGCCGTGGACGACGGCGATGCGCTTGATGTCCAAGTTGCTTTCCTTCAGCCATCGGGCCATCTCGTCCCGGTCGGCATGGGCGCTGAATCCTCCCAGCGTCACGACGCGGGCCCTCAAAGGATACTCCTTGCCCATGAACTTGAGCACGGGCGGTTCGCCTTTTCTTCCGGCCTCCTCGTACTTGACGCTCTCCTCCAGGATTCTTCGTCCCAGAGTGTTCCGTGCCATATATCCCACGATCAGCACGGTGGTGCTGGTCTTGTGAATCTTGTGGCGCAAGTGGTGGAGGATGCGCCCGGCCTCGCACATTCCCGACGCGGATATGACAATGTGGGGGGACTCGTCCCGGTTGAGCGCCATGGACTGCTCCACCGTCTTGACGAAACGGACGCGGTCGAACCGGAACGGGTTCTTTCCTTTTTCCAGGAACGTCTCATGGGTCTCCTTGTCGTAGAGTTCCGGATGCTCGCCGAACACCCTCGTGATGTTGGTCGCCAACGGGCTGTCGACGTACACGGGATGCACGGGCGCCAGTTTTTCGTCGTGGATTTCGTGGAGCACGTATAAAAGTTCCTGGGTGCGGCCGAAAGCGAACGACGGGATCAGGACCGTTCCCCTTTTCTCGGCGGCCTCGTTCAGGACTTCCGCGAGGCGGGGCTTCAAATCCGCGACGGGTTCGTGAAGCCGGTCGCCGTAGGTGCTTTCCATGATTAGAAGGTCGATTTTCCGGTCCGGCTCCTCGAAATCGAGGGTGGGGTTCTTGAGGATCGGGCGGTCGAAACGTCCGAGGTCCCCGGTGAATCCCACCGTTACGGTTTTGCCGTTCTTTTCGCGCCTGAGGACGGAGATGGCGGAGCCCAGGATATGGCCGGCTTCGTACAACGTGCAAGTCAAATCCTTGCCCACGGTCATGGGGGTCCGGTACGGAACGCCGTCGAAGTAGGAAAGGCACCGTTCCGCGTCGGCTACCGTGTAGAGGGGCTCCACGCTCTCGATGTGGTACTTCGAGACCAGCTCGTCGATCTTCTCCCTGTCGAGTTCCTGCCGGTCCTTTTTCAGGAGTTTTCGGATTTTGTTCAGCTTTTCCCGCTGCCTGTTCGTGCTGGCGGGCGAATTTTGCATTTCCATCAGCACGGAGCGCAGACGTTTGTAGTTGAGGTAGTCGGCGTCGGACTCCTGGATTTTCGCCGAGTCGGGGAGCATGAAAGAGCATGCGTCGGACGTGGCCCTGGTGCAAACGACCCGGCCGGGAAATCCGTTTTTGGTCAGGAGGGGAATTCGACCGGAATGGTCGATATGGGCGTGGGACAATATCATGTTCGTCACCAGGCCGGGGTCGAATTGAAGGACCCTGTTTTTTCTGTCGGCTTCCTTTCGCCTTCCCTGGTACATGCCGCAATCCAGAAGGATGCGGTCGTTCTCGGTCGCCACCAAATGCATGGAACCCGTGACTTCCCTTACAGCGCCGTGGAATGTGATGTACATTTTTCAAATCCTGTCCGTTTGGAGGTTTCTGTTCGGAACAATCAGTCGTCTTTGAGGACCGCCCGGCATATGGCGTCCCTGCCGAATCGATCCGCTATCGCGTCAAGCGTCTTGTCCACTTTTTCCCAGTTTTCGTCTTGGGGTTTCGATATGCCAAAAAGGTCCAGTTGTACAGGGCGCTTTTCGCCGTCGAGCCCCGTCGCGCCCAAGCCTATCAGCCTTAGCTTTCTGGAAAGGGTGATGGAATCCAGAAGATGGCATGCTTCCTCGTAGAGCGTCCTGGCCGAGTTCGTAGGGTTTTTCAGGGTTTGGCTTTTCGTGTGTTGTTCGAAATCCGAGTTTTTGATTTTGATGGATACGGTTTTGGCCTTCGCGCCCTCTTTTCTGAGCTGTCGTCCCACGTCCTCGGCTTGCGTCAGAAGGTATTTCTTCAGGATCCGCACGTCGGCGGTGTCGAACGGGAGCGTCTCTTCCGCGCTGACGGATTTCGCGGGGGAACAGGGAGTCACCTTGGAGCGATCCTGTCCCAAGGAGAGTTCCTTCAAGCGCCGGCCGAATTTTCCCAGCCTGTCCGACAGGAACTTTTCGGTGAAGCCGGAAACGTCCCCGAGGGTGACGATGCCGAGCTTGTGAAGTTCGTCCGCCGTCCGGGGGCCGACTCCCGGAACTTTTTTCACGGGGAGGCTTTTCACGAATGCCTCGACCGCCTCCGGGGAGATTACGGTCAGGCCGTCGGGCTTGTCCATGTCCGAGGCGATCTTGGCCAGGAACTTGACCGGGGCGATCCCGACGGAGCAGGTCAGTCCGGTCTCCCGGGCGATCCGTCGCTTGACGTTTCTCGCGATCTCCTCGGGACATCCCAAGAGCCTTCCGCACCCGGAAACGTCGACGAAGGCCTCGTCGATGGAAACCTGCTCCACGAGAGGAGAAAAGCTTCGGACAATGTTCATCGCGGTTTCGGAGACTTCCTTGTACCGAGCCCTCCTTGGGGGAACCACGAGAACGTCCGGGCATTTTTCGAACGCCTGGAACATGGGCATTGCCGACCGTATCCCGAACTTCCGGGCCTCGTAGCTCGCCGCCGCCACCACCCCCCGCCCCGACACGCCTCCCACGACCAACGGTTTTCCCTTCAGATCCGGGTTGTCCAGGATCTCGACCGATGCGTAGAAAGCGTCCATGTCGATGTGAAGAATCATTCTCGTCCGAAGTCGATTTGGTTCGGTTCGGGGCCTGCGAGCAGGCCGGTTGCGGGTTGGCACGACCAGGCCGGTCTGGTTACCATCGTGAGACCTTTTCCCATAAATCCGCGATGAGCCGTAAAAAATCCGAAAACTCAACCATAAAAAATCCATTGCCTGCGCGAACCCTTTAAAACGAAGGTCTATGCCACTCGAACCCCCTCGTCAAACCCTTCGTTTTTATCCCACAAAATGCTTTTCTTTTCGTTGGGAATTTTCGGCAATCGAATTTGAAAGTGGGCGCCTTTGCCGGGTTCCGATTCCAGAGAGATGGTTCCGCCGTGCTTGCGGATCGTCTTTCGGGTTACAAAAAGGCCGAGACCGGTGCCCCGGCTTCCCTTGGAGGAATAGAACATGTTGAAGATCTTCTTGATGTCCTCCCTGGTCATTCCCGGACCGTTGTCGACGAAGTCGAACCGAATGAAGCGGCCGTCCTTGGCGACGCGGAAAACGATCTTGTGCGCCTTGTCCTCTTTGTCCTCTATGCAGGCTTCCATGGCGTTTTCCAGGATGTTGACGAAAGCGGCGCGCATCAGGCTAACGTCGATTTCGAAGTCGCCCAGAAAAGGTTCGAAGTCGCACTCGAACTCGATGTCGGCGCCCCTGATCTTGATATCCATGTTGGCGGCTACCTCGCCGGCGAATTTCAGGACGTTGACCTTGCTCGGCTCCAATTCGCGCTCTTTGGTATAATACAAAATATCGTAAACGAGCTTTCGCATTCGCTCGGTCATCAGTTTGCCGACGTCGAGCCCCTCTTCGATCCTCGCGGGCTTGTTCTTGTAAAATCCCGAATCGATCATATAAAGTCCCGCCTCCATGCCCGTCAGAATTCCTTTTATTCCATGGGAAATCGAACCTATCATGAGCCCCAACGTGGAAAGGTTGTCCTGAAGCGTCCTGAGCTGGGTGACATCCAGGAAAATAACGTTCACCTGGATTAGTTTTCCGGCCGGGGTTTTCACGGGCGATGTCCAAGCGAGAAAGTTCTGGAGTTCGCCTCCAGGAGCAGTGAGGACCATCTCCGAATGATGAGGCTCGCCGTCCTCCAGAGTGCGGGTTATGGGACATGTGAAATACGGCGTCTGGGCCTGTTTGAAGACATCGAAGAAATTTTTCCCGGTAAAATCGCCGAAGTCCTCCTTGAACAGCCTGTTCAACGCGGTGATCCGGACTCGGTGATCCAGTACGGTCACGTAGCATGGGACCTCGTTGAACAATTGTTCGAATCGCTGCTGGGTGTGTTTCAATTCGGCCTCGAAGCTTTCCAGTTCCTTGGTTCCGGCGGAAACCTCCAGAATCAGCTCCACCTCGCCTTCGTTGTCGTAAATGGGGGCCGTATGCACGATGACGGGGACTTTGCGGCCGCTTAGATATTTCACCGCGGCGTGGTTCCGCTGCACGTTGCTCGAATCGATCGTTTTCCCCACCGGGCATCCGCGACGGTTCGCCGCGTCGCCCAAATAGATTTCCCACGAATTCTTGCCGATCTTGTTTCCGAAATGATCCTTGTAGATGGAGTTTGCCGCGACCACCTTGCAGTCGGAGTCGTGAATGGAGACGAAATAGGGCATCTCCTTGAAGTAGCGCATGCCTCCCTGCACGTCTTTCGCGATGCGGGCGACAAAGGAAGACAGCTTGTCCACGACTTGGCGCACCAGGATCAGCTTTTCGGTTTCGACCATTTCCCGTATTCGGCGCCGCTTGTCCTTTTCTTTCGATGCCCGGTCCCCGGCCGAAGCAAGCTTTCTCGCAAGCCCGATCTTCTCGCTGGCCCGACGCAGGGCCATGTCCAGAAAATCCGTTGGGATCGATTTTTCGAAAACTTCCTCGACTTCGTTCTTGAAAATCGAGATAGCGCGAATCGCCCTGCCCTCGGCAGTCGCAATCATGCACAAGCTTTCCGGCGATTTCGTCTTCAATGCCTTCACGAACTTCGACAACTTGTCGGTCGCTTCCTCGAAAAACGCGATGACGACGCACGGCCCTTTGCATCGGGCAAGATCCTCCGCCTTCTCGAAACCGTCTGCGAACATCGCCGCAAACCCGAGATTGTATATTCGCGTTCCAAGCTCCTCGAGCGATCCCGCATCGTCGTTTATCAATATGATTTTTTCTTTCATCGCGAATCGGCCGATTTCAATTTCAAAACGAAAAATCTCGCCCCCTCGACAGGATTGTGCCTGTAACTCTCGATTTCCTCGAATCCCAACGATTTGTAGAGCGAGATAGCCTCTTTCATGGAATCTGTCGTATCGAGCCGCATTTCCTCGTATCCCATCGCGCGGGCCTTGTCAATGATCGCCTCCGCCAGCGCCCGGCCGATTTTCCGCCCCCGGAACCGGCTTTTCACGTAAAGGCGTTTCATTTCGCAAATTCTGTCTTTCCATTTTCGCAAAGCGACGCAGCCTATGTTTTCCCTGCCGTTGCCCGCGACAAGGATAATCCCGCCAGGCGTGGAATATTCGCCGGGCAGGTTTTTTAGTTCGGACTCGAAATTCTGGAAACAAAGGTCGAAATCGAGGGAATCGGCGTATAACCCGAAAAGGCCGCGAACGATATCCATGTCGCATGCGGGAAAAATTTCGTACGGAATGTTTCGCCTCATTCCGTCCAACAATGCCTCCACGTTGTAACCCAACACCTTTTTCCGGTAGCCGCCCTCCAGTATTCCGAAATAGCCCGCCCCGGCGCGGGAGCATGTCTCCCGAACCATATCCCCGATGATATTGTAGTCCTCGGTCTCCAGCAACCCTCCCCAGTCCCTTTTGTGGTTGTCGAAGCCGGCCGAGATTCCCAGAATGTCCGCGCGAAATTCCTTCAACGATTTCGCCACGTCTTCGATGTAGCCCTCCCTGGTCCTTGAAACCGGGTTGTGAATGGAAACCCAATCCTTGTCGCCCAGGATATGGACAGTCCCGTCGCTGTAATGGAGATCGATGTCCAAAATCAAAGCGTTTTTTATAAGGCCGTCGTTTTTAAGACGGGTCAGCGCTACGGCCATATTGTTGAAATAGCAGTAACCCCAGGACATGAACACCGAGGCATGGTGTCCGGGAGGCCTGACAAGGCCGAAAGCCGGCTCGGCCAAACCGATCTTCGCCGCCTGGATCGACCCTCCGGCGGCAAGCGACGCTATTTCGTACAACCCTTTGCGCTTCACCCGGTCCAGTTGCTCCCGGTCATGCACCGCCAAAATATCCTCCTCGGCTGCGGGCTCGGCCTCGACGAACTCCACCTTGTCGTGGATTACGCCGACGATGGACTCCATTCTTCCCTCCATGGCCGCCGCGTCCTCCACGTAACACGGATAAAACGCCTCGCTGAAAACCACTTTCATATGTGTCCGCCTTGTTGAAAAGTTTGTTCTTTGATTAAAATTCCCGCGGTATCGAAGAAATCGACGCTTGAGATGGTGACGGGATATTTCGGATCCGTGTTTCTGATGCTGACAGCGACCGTAAGACTGAACGGACGCTCCCTGTCGCCGCTGTAAATGTGCGAATAAACCGGCACATACAATTTTTGACCCTTGGATAGCGGTATCTCGGACTCTGCCTGGATACCTTTCGCAAAAAGAAGAACCGTAACGAGAATGAAAAAGACTAAATGTAACTTTTCTTTCATAAGTGCGATCCCCTTAGTTTACTGCAACCTTTGAATTCGGTCTTCCTTTCGGGCGGATACGACAGCCTTGGCTCTTATCGTGTCCACGATCAATTCCCTGAGAGGAAGCCTCGTATGGATTCTTTCCTTGTCTTTGAAAATATCGTAGCCGTCGCCGCCGGTGGCAAGAAAATCCGTTATTGCGACAGTGTAGACGGCTTCCGGATCGAGAGGCGACAAATTATTTCCGACCCTGATGTTTTCCGGCGCGCGTCCCCGCACCACGAACTTCAATCCGGATACCTGGAGAAACCCCCCGTCTTCCTCCTCCCTCTCGCCTCTGACGGAACGGGTCAGAACGCTTTTCAAGTCCTCGCCAGTGATTTCGACAAGGACAAGCTCGTTCGCGTAGGGCATGGCCTTGAAAACATCCTCCACTGTCACGGGTCCTTCCTTGATGCTGGCCCTCAGTCCTCCCGAGTTGATCAATCCCACCTGAGCGCCCGTGTGCTCCACTATAATGTCCGCCACGAAATTGCCCAAGGAGGTCTCCTCGTACCTGACCCTGTCTCGTTCGCCATCCAGGAAACTCTCGCTGCGACCGATCACTTCCTTGAATTGTTCCCCCAGCTTTTCGTTGTATGACGCCACGATTCTTTCGATGCGGGGATCGGCCTCTGTTTCCGCCGTGACGGGGATGTAGGCGTGCGAAACCAATCTCGCCTTCTTAGACGAGGCGTCGATCGAAAAATCGAGCCTGCCGAGATAGCGTCCTTTCTCGAAGGCTTGAAACACGGGGACTTCGCCTACTTTCCGGTACGGCGACAACAGGATCTGGTCGTGCCCCCCGATTATCGCGGCAAGTTCCGGCGCCGCCATGGCGATAGCCTTGTCGGTTTCGTGCTTGCTGTGCGACAGAAGAATCACCGGCCCTTTCCCCTTGGCTTCGTCGCAAAGTCTTTTCACAGACGAGACCGAATCCAGCACATCCAGCGTTTCCACGTTTTCGGCCTTGGTGGTCGCAAGCAGGTCCTCGGTTGTGACCCCGATCACGGTTAGCGCCATCTCCGGCCTCAATTGCATCGACCAGTAGGGGGCGCAAAGAAGATTCCCCGTCTCCTTTTCGACAATATTGGCGCTGATGAAAGGAAAGTTCGCTTGCTTTCGAAGCTTCATGAAATTGTCGAGTCCGAAATCGAACTCGTGGTTTCCCACCGTGACGGCATCAACGCCCATCTCGTTGAAGCATTGCACGTCGGGCTCTCCCTCGAACACGGTGGACATAGGCGTCCCCTGCAAAATGTCCCCGGCAACGAGCAGCACCGTGCGAATCCCATGGTCGGCATTGGAAGCCCGGATTTCCCCGGCCAAGGAGGCAAGTCTGGCGATTCCGCCAACCTCCTTTTGTTTTCCGTCCTCCGTCTTGATTTCGAACGGCATAAGATGTCCGTGAATGTCGTTGAAAAACAACACTGTAAACGCGACAGGCCCGTCGCCCGTTCCGTCCTTCCGCAATCCGCCGCAACCGGCGACAAAGGAAACCAATAGGGAAAAAACAAGTACGAACTTGAAGATGTGTTTAATTCCGGCTTTCTTCATTGCTTGCACTCCTTCGATCTACAGGGTGAATATGGGTTCCGGTCTCCGCCAGCGAATGCGCGACGGTCTTTTTCCGAATTTCGCATAAGTTGATCCCTTTCCTTTTACCATTTTGTTTGCGATCTTGCCATCCTTGAATAAAAGAGACATGCGGTTCGGACTGGTTCAAAGCCAATTTACTGCCAAAGGATGAAAGCCCTTGCGAAAAATCGATTTCGCCTTGATTTTACAGATACTTGCGTGTGTTCCGATCATGTTTTTATCGCGTTTTTTTGCAAATGCGAAAAAAATTCCCAAAAAGCGCTTGTATATTCCGGTATGCCATGGTAGGTATGTACGGTCTATATGGTCAATGCGAATCGCCAATGTCGGCAATAACAATCTGGATGCGCTACACGCAAAGGAGGTGGAATTCCCATGGATGTAAAAATACCTGAAGATGTACTCTACGAAATGGTAGAGCTATTGGTCGAACCAAAGTACCTGAACCCCTCGGATAACGAGTGCGTTCTGCACCTCGACAAAAGAGACCGTCTTTTGGATCAGCTTCTTGTCCTAAGGAGAAGAGCCTTGGCCTCGAAAAAAGGGGTTGCGATGGTTAACGCGGTATTTCCCATAAAAAATCCGGCTGCGCAAAGAGAAAGCGTCTTCAACTAATTCCTTTCCGCTATCGCATTCCTCCTTCAAAACAATCAATCCAGAGGGTGGAAAAAATATTTTTCGTTTTTCCGGCCAGGGGGGAATCATGCGACGCGAACTACTCGACAGCGTCGATTCGGTCGGCGGATTCTTCCCCGTCCGGCCGTGCCTTCCCCGCAATCTGTTTCGTTTTTTACGGGTCTCAATTCCTAAAAAAAATCCCGAAACCGGCAACTGAGATATTGACACAATAATATCGCAGGAATATACTCCACCCTTTTTATTTGTTTTCAGACTTTTCTATTTTTGTGAATGCGAAACTGAAAAAAAAGGAAATTAACGACTTGTCTTAAAATCGACCGAAACTTTTAAGACAAAAAACGGCGCTGTTTGAAAGGGGTGTTTCGATGCGAATAGTTACACGGCCTGACTTCGACGGCGTGGTTTGCGCGGTCCTTCTGTTCGACGCGGAAACCATCACCGCTCCGGTCAAATGGGTGGAGCCGAGCGAAATCCAAAAAGGCCAGGTGGAAATAAACGACGGGGACATTCTGGCAAATCTTCCCTACAATCCAAACTGCTCCATGTGGTTCGATCACCATTGCACCAACGAGGTTGTCAGGCCCTTTAAAGGCTCCTACAGAATCGCCCCGTCGGCCGCAGGGCTCATCTACGAATATTACGAAGGAAAGTTCAGCAGGGATTTCACCGAACTCGTAGCACAGACGGACAAGATCGATTCGGCGAACCTGAGCATGGACGAAGTTCTCCACCCGGAAAAATATCCGTACGTGCTTCTTTCGATGACCATACTGAACAGAGAAAAAAACGACGAATCCTACTGGAACCACTTGATTTATCTGATCAGCAAGTTCGACATTAGCCGAATCCTGCAAGACCCCGAAGTGAAAACTCGATGCGACCAGGCCGTCGAGCGCAACAAGGAGTACAAGGAGCTTTTAAAGGAATACACCAGAGTGGAGGGACAGGTGGCCATAACCGACTTCAGGGAACTGGGGCAGTCCCCGATCGGAAACCGTTTTCTGGTGTATTCCATGTTCAAGCAGACTGCGGTCCACGCGAAAATCCGCTACGCGGAAAACGATAAGAACATGGTTGCCGTCAGTGTGGGGCACAGCATTTTCAACAAGAACTGCAAGGTAAACGCCGGCAAGCTTCTGACCAGGTTCGAGGGCGGAGGCCACAAGGGAGCGGCCTCGTGCAGATTTCACGCGAGCAAGGCCGACGAATACATCCCCCAAATCATAGATGCGTTGATAAAAAACGAACCCAACGAAGAACCGACCCACTCCTCGCCATGAACCTCGAACTACCGGTCGTCAAATTTTCGACGGGACCTGCAAGGTTCCTTGTTAAAAAAAATCCGGAGCAACCGTGGGGCGCGGCTCCCGGCAATGCGTCGGTTCTTGTTTCCAGCGTATTTTGCGACACGGATTCGCATTTCCTTCCCTTTTTCCTTGCCATTTTCCGACGCGCTTCTTAGCGCGCGCCGTCCATCCTGGCAGCGATAACTACATAGGCTATCTTCGCTCCTATGGAAGGATATACGCTTGGAATGGGCGAACCCGAATTTTACGTTCGGGCTTCCATGCTGGTTTGAAACTCGAAAAGCTCAAGGGATCGAACCGGGTTTCGAGCTGACCTCTTGCGACGTATGCCACACCCGGCATCTGCTTTCCAAAAACGAGAGCGGAATTCAAGGCATTGATGAAAAAATTTAAAGTCGGGGCGAGAGGATTTGAACCTCCGACCCCCTGCTCCCAAAGCAGGTGCGCTACCAGACTGCGCCACGCCCCGAATTTTCTTCCGAGTCGCTGTACCATTTATCGACGTCGCGCGCAAGTCCAAATCGATGCCACAGCGCCTTTTCCGAAAAAACGTCGGTCGCACGGGCGGCAATCGTGGAAATTTCCTGAAGGTATTGCGGGCCCGACAAAGGGTTCCGGACGATATTTCGGTCCTTTTGTCCTTTCCGCCATCCCGAACCGCCGCCGACCGTCTTGTCGACGGTCCGGGAAAACACCGTTGCGCAGTAGAAGTCACTTATGATAAACCACATCTCGACGATCAAAGGAAGAGCCGTTGTCGAAACCGACTCGGAATTCGTCCGATTGGAATGGCATGTTCCTTTCCCAATTTTTCTTGACACACCTATATTATAATATTAATTTAAACAATTTTATTGACGTTAGTTTCTATATTCAAGGTATGATTTAACGAATATTTAGGTTTTGTCAAGCAGTGACGGGTTACGGGAGGAACATGAAACAAGGACCGACTATTCGGGTCGGTTTGTTGTGCCGTTGCCCATCCATCAGACCTCAGTGCGAGAGTGGCGGAATTGGTAGACGCGCTGGACTTAGGATCCAGTTCCGGCGACGGAATGGGAGTTCAAGCCTCCCCTCTCGCACCAATCCTAATTGCCAAAAAATCATATTTATATTCATAGACAGCGCAATTTTAATTTCCAACTTTAGAAAGGAATATCATGCAAGTCAGCGTCGAAGACCTTAGCAGCGTCAAAAAAGTGATGCACATCGAAGTCCCTGCGGAAGACGTTGCCCGCGAACTGGACCAGGCTTACAACGAATTGAGAAAAACCGCGAAGATCAAAGGATTCAGGCCAGGGAAGGTCCCGCGTTCCGTTTTGGAAAGGCACTATAAGAAATCCGTCATGGCGGACGTTTCCCAAAAATTGCTCCAGCAGTCTCTGATAGACGCGTTCGCGGAAACCAACCTCCAGCCTTTGGGAATGCCAGTCGTCGATCCTCCCCAATTGGAAGAGAAAGCGTCGTACAAGTTCGACGCCACCATCGAAATCAGCCCGCAACTCCAAGATTTGGACTACAAAGGCTTGGAGCTGGTCCGCATCAACTACAAGGCTGGCGACGAAGAAATCGACGCCCAACTTGGAATCATTCAAAAGACAATGACGGATAAAGTGACCGTGACCGAGGATCGCCCCGTCCAAGCGTCGGATTTCGCGGTCATCGACTACGAGGCCTATCGGAACGACAAACCGGCTGCGGATATTCCGAAAACGGAAAACTACACCCTGAAAATCGGCGCGGGCGTCATCCACAAGGATTTGGACGACCAAATCGTCGGCATGAAAAAAGGCGAATCGAAAAAAATCGCTGTGAAGTTTCCGGAAAACCATCCCCATGCGAATCTCGCGGGAGCCGAGATCGTCTTCGACGTTTCTCTCAAAGAGATTCGAGAGGAAAAAATGCATGCAATGGACGACGAATTCGCCAAGAAACTGGGACCTTTCGAATCCTTGGAAGATTTGAAAAACAATATCAGGCAGAATTTGAAGGAGGGCTACGACAAACGTATCGAGCAGGAACTCAACGAGCAGATTTTCAAAGCCCTTCTGGCGAAGCAGGAGTTCGAAATTCCCGAAATCATGATCGATCTCGAGCTTGACCACATAGTTTCCGATATCGAAAAGAACGTGGAAGCGCATAACAAGACAATGGAAGAGCTTGGATTCACGCGGGAGTCGCTTAAGGAGAAACACAGGGATACCGCCGAAAAGCAGGTCAGACGACAGCTTTTGCTCAACAAAATCATCGCGCAAGAAAAACTGGAATTGACCGGCGAGGAGATGGAAAAGGGTTTCGAGGAAATGGCCAACGTCTATAAACAGCCCGCGCAGGTCATGAAAAAGTTCTACGAGACGAATCCGGAGCACCTGAACTTTTTTAAACAGGTTCTTCTTGAAAAAAAAGCCATCAACCTTATTATTGATAATAGCTCAATTATTGAGAAGGAACCGGACGAGGAACCGAGTCGGGAAGGAAGCGGAGAAGAATAGAAATCCTGTGATATAGTATTGAAATGATTGCGGATCGGTATTATGGGTTCTTCTGCGGAAAGGTCTGGAATTCCCAAGTCAAACAGGCGGCAAATAAACTAAATTCAGTAATAAGGAGGTAATAGTGGCGTTAATTCCGATGGTCATCGAACAATCCAGCCGGGGCGAAAGAGCCTACGATATCTATTCGAGGCTTTTGAAGGACAGAATTGTATTTCTGGGAACACCGATCAACGACGAGGTTGCCAACCTTTTGATCGCGCAGTTCTTGTTCTTGGAGTCCGACGACCCCGAAAAGGACATCAACTTTTACATCAATTCTCCCGGAGGCGTCGTCACAGCCGGACTTGCCGTCTACGACACCATGCAGTACATTAAGCCGGACGTAACCACCGTATGCATTGGACAGGCCGCAAGCATGGGAGCGGTGCTCCTGGCCGCCGGGACGCATGGAAAACGCTACTCCCTCCCGCACGCGCGGATCCTAATCCATCAACCCATGGGCGGATTCCAGGGACAAGCCTCGGATATCGCCATCCAGGCCAAGGAAATTTTACGCATGAAAGAAACACTCAACCGTATTCTGGTTGATCATACGGGCAAGGATATGGATCGGATCCAGATGGACACGGATCGAGACTTTTTTATGTCCGGGCTTGAGGCCAAGGAATACGGGATCGTGGATCATGTAATAACCAATAGGGACGATCTCGATAGATTGGAAAAAACGGAGGCCTAAAATGTCGAAAAAAGGCGACGGAAGCGACAACCTCTTCTGCTCTTTTTGCGGAAAGAACCAGACGGAGGTCAAAAAGTTGATAGCCGGTCCGGCTGTGTACATTTGCGACGAATGCATCCAGCTTTGCGGTGAAATAATCGAAGAAGAAGGCGAAAAAAACC
The DNA here is from genome assembly GCA_964575975.1 of uncultured Desulfobacteraceae bacterium. Lineage (GTDB taxonomy): Bacteria > Desulfobacterota > Desulfobacteria > Desulfobacterales > SKZT01. The sequence continues at coordinate 9,427 of CAZNTU010000019.1, read as the reverse complement.
ACGGCGCTTTTCAACACGAACTCGTTCCCAAGAAGATCAAGGCGCTTTTGGACGATTACGTCATCGAACAGGACTTGGCGAAGAAAATATTGTCGGTCGCGGTCCACAACCACTACAAGCGCCTTGATTCCTCGTTGAATCCGGGCGACGTGGAAATCCAGAAAAGCAACATCCTGCTCATCGGGCCCACCGGAAGCGGCAAGACGCTTCTGGCGCAGACGCTCGCCAGATTCCTGAACGTGCCGTTCACCATCGCCGACGCCACCAGCCTGACCGAAGCCGGCTACGTCGGGGAGGATGTCGAGAACATTATCCTGGCGCTGCTGCAAAACGCCGACTACGACGTGGAGAAGGCTAAAAGGGGTATCGTGTACATCGACGAAATCGACAAGATCGCCAGCAAGTCGGACAACCCCTCCATTACCCGCGACGTTTCCGGGGAGGGGGTTCAGCAAGCCCTCCTGAAAATAATCGAGGGAACCACCGCGAGCGTACCGCCCAAGGGCGGTAGAAAGCACCCGCAGCAGGATTTCGTGAAAGTGGACACCTCCAATATCCTGTTCATATGCGGCGGCACGTTTACCGGATTGCAGCAGATCATCGAGCGCCGCATGGGCTCCAAAGTCATGGGCTACGGCGCGAAGATATATAAAAAGGAAGAAAAGAACGTGGGCGATATTCTGAAGTTCGTTCAGCCCGAAGATCTTATAAAATTCGGCCTGATCCCGGAATTTTTGGGCCGACTGCCCGTTATCGCCACACTGGACGAACTTAACGAGGATTCCCTCATTCGAATCCTTGCGGAACCCAAGAACTCCCTGGTCAAGCAATTTAAAAAATTGTTCGAAATAGAGGGCGTAAACTTGAGGTTCACCGACGCCGGTTTGTCGGCCATAGCCAAGGAGGCCATCAAACGCAAATCCGGCGCGCGCGGGCTGCGGGCAATTCTGGAAGCCTGCATGCTCGAGGTAATGTACGAAATCCCTTCGATCGACAACGTGAAAGAGTGCGTTATCGGCGAAGAGGTGATCCTGAAAGGCGAAAAGCCTATTTTGTTGTACGAACAGACTAAAAAACAGGCTTAGGACAAGCCTTTACCTTTAAGAAATGATCAAGATACCCAAAATGTTTAAAAACGATGAATCCGCTTCGAAAGAGCAACTTCCATTGCTGCCTTTGAGAGACATAGTCGTTTTCCCGCACATGGTCGCCCCGCTCTTCGTGGGGCGCACTAGGTCGGTCAATGCGCTCACGGAGGCCATGAACAAGGACAAACGAATCTTTCTCGCTGCTCAGAAAAGCGCCGGCGTCGACAATCCCAAGGAAAAGGATATCAGCCCCATGGGTACTGTGGGGAATGTCCTTCAACTGCTGCGCCTTCCCGACGGTACCGTCAAGGCCTTGGTCGAGGGAAAGAGGAGAGCCCGCATCAAGCAGTTTATCCCGAACGACAAATTTTTCCATGTGGAACTGGAACCTGTGGAGGAGGAAAAGCTTTCGGAGGCGGAAAACTTGGCGCTCGTAAGGGCGATAAACGATTCGTTCGAGGAATACGCCAAACTGAACGCCAACATCTCGAAAGATCTTTTGAGCAACGTCGCGGCTATTTCCAATCCGTCGCAACTCGCCGACACGGTCTCGGCCCACTTTTCGTTCAAACTGGAGGACAAGCAAAAACTCCTGGAAACGCAGTCGCTTTCGGAGCGTCTTTCCTTTTTGCTGCGCCTGATCAAGATGGAAATCGAAATATTCCAGATGGACAAGCGCATAAAGGGCCGCGTCAAGGACCAGATGGAAAAGACCCAGCGCAACTACTATCTCAACGAGCAGATGCGCGCCATCAAAAAGGAAATGGGCGCCGACGACGATGCGGCCGACGAACTCAACGAACTGGAAAAACGCATCGAGAAGAAGCGAATGTCCAAGGAAGCCGCCGGGAAAGTGCGCCAGGAGTTTAAAAAGCTCAAGTTGATGACTCCCATGTCGGCCGAGGCCACCGTGGTTCGAAACTACATAGAATGGTTGATCAGCCTGCCTTGGTTCGACCGCAGCAAGGTCCGGACCGATATCGAGGAGGCGGAAAAAATCTTGAACGAAGACCATTTCGGCCTGGAAAAGCCCAAGGAAAGAATCTTGGAGTACTTGGCGGTGCAATCCTTGGTCAAAAAGATCAGGGGACCGATTCTCTGTTTAGTCGGGCCTCCCGGCGTGGGCAAAACCTCGCTGGCGAAATCCGTGGCCCGCGCTACCGGCCGCAAATTCGTCCGCCTTTCGTTGGGCGGAGTGAGGGACGAAGCCGAAATCAGAGGGCACAGAAGGACCTACATCGGGGCCATGCCGGGGAAAGTCATTCAGTCTTTGAAAAAGGTCGGTTACAACAATCCGGTCTTTTGTTTGGACGAAGTCGACAAGATGAGCATGGATTTCCGGGGAGACCCTTCGGCCGCGCTCCTCGAGGTCCTCGACCCGGAACAGAATTACGCCTTCAACGACCACTTTCTGGATTGCGACTACGACCTGTCCGACATTTTGTTCATCACGACGGCCAATACGCTTCCCGAAATACCGTTGCCGTTGCAGGACCGCATGGAAATCATCCGGCTTCCCGGGTACACCGAGTTTGAAAAATACAATATCGCCAAGGATTTTCTCGTGCCGAAGCAGGTAAAATTGAACGGTCTCGAGGGAAAGGACGTTCAGTTTTCCAAGAATTCCATCATGGAAATCATTCACAGATACACTCGAGAATCGGGCGTCAGGAGCTTGGAGCGCGAAATCGCGTCGGTATGCCGCAAGCTTGCCAAGGAGTTCATGAAAAACCCCGAGGAAAAGAGCTTCCGGGTGACGTCGAACAGCATCGCCAAATATCTCGGGCCTCCCCGATTCAGAGTCGGCCAGATCGAGGAAAAAAACCAGGTGGGTACCGTCACGGGTTTGGCTTGGACGCACGTGGGAGGCGAGCTTTTGATGATCGAGACCTTGATTATGCCCGGCAAGGGCGACGTGCAGGTCACGGGCAAACTGGGCGATGTCATGAAGGAGTCGGCGCAGGCGGCCGTGAGCTATGTGCGGTCCAGGGCCGAACATCTGATGATCGATCCTACGTTCCACAAGAATTGCGACATTCATATCCACATTCCCGAGGGGGCCATTCCCAAGGACGGCCCGTCGGCGGGGATCACCATGTGTACGTCGCTGGTTTCGGCTCTGACCAAAAGGCCGGTATACCGCGACGTAGCCATGACCGGGGAAATCACGCTCAGGGGAAGGGTTCTCCCCATCGGCGGTTTGAAGGAGAAACTCCTGGCCGCCCAAAGGGGAGGAATAAAAAAGGTCATCATTCCCAAAGAAAACAGCAAGGACCTTCAGGACATACCGCCCAGCGTGGCGAAACAGTTGGAGATCGTGGAGGCGGAGCACATGGACGAAGTCCTGACCCACGCGCTGGTCACCGAAAAAGGCGAGTCCTTGTTCAAGACCCACGATATGCCCTTCGAGGTCATGGCTCAAAAGGTCGAGAACGCCGAAAACCGCCCTTTGATGTAAAATCCGTGCATGGGAAGCGAAGGGGGGCGAAAAAAAACTCGCTCCCTTCATTTTTGTCTTGACATCGGCACCTCGTTTCTGGTAAACAAGGCTTTCTTTTGAGGGACGAGGAACCCTTAAGGCTGCACGATCTGGGCGGGTAGCTCAGTTGGGAGAGCATCGGCCTTACAAGCCGAGGGTCACAGGTTCAAGCCCTGTTCCGCCTACCATTTATCTCAGCCGTCGGAAAAGGGTACTTCTCTCAAAAATATTCCATCCGGGGACGTAGTTCAGTTGGTTAGAACGCCGGCCTGTCACGCCGGAGGTCGCGAGTTCGAGTCTCGTCGTCCCCGCCACTTATAAACAAAGGGTTTGCTGAGTTTTCGCAAGCCCTTTTTTTATTCTAAAAAATTCCATACCCAACACGCAAAGGGAAAAACGCGGGAAAACGAGGGGAAAGGCCCCGGCCGATTCCCACGCCCTTGACAGGTCAAAACAAGAAGGCGGTCCCCCGGTCCCGTGTTCCCGGTTGTTTTTTTGGCAAGCTCCAAGCGCAATGTTGAGTGTTGCAACCGGTCAAAGGCAAGCGGGACAAGGCAAAGCGGCCGATTCGTCCCTTTGGTTGTTGGGTATGGTGTCAGGTGGCGCCCCGCTTTCGCCCGGTGAGAATTTCAGGAAAAGCCCCTTTCGGATTTCAGGTCAAGAATAAATAATGAGTTCAAATTGTTTCAATACAAACTATATGTTTAAGTATCTATAAGGCACTTTTTCAACCCTGCTTCCATGCTAAAGTTTCTAAAGTGCTAAAGCGCCCTGAATACAAGGGTTTCGGTCTGCTAAAGCGTTGCTAAAGTTGTTGCTAAACCTTCGCGGCCCCGGTTCGGTTCCCGATCCCCAGATCGAAGGGAAACAGGTCCCCTTGTTCGTTCCGGGTCAAGGGAAGGCGGTCCCCCGGTCGAAGGGAATGTTCCCTTGTCCCGGCCTTCGTCCCGATCCGCCGCCATATCGTTTTACCGTTTTCACGCTCAAAGGATCTCCGTCTTGAAAAATAGCGCCTGAAAGGTTCTAACCGCAAAGCTTCCGAGCGTCGGGGTTTGCCAAAGGCGTTATACCTGTTTCCGGATTCCAGGACGAGGGAAGGCGGTCGGTATCGTCCACGACAGGACGAACGCGGCCCCTTTGCTGGGGTATGGGTCAAGGCGAGTTCGTTCAATGGTGGGCAAATTGGAGGGCGTGTTTGTGGAAGGAACGAGCGCCGGATTCGAGGTCGGTCCCCGGCGCCCGCGTTCGGATTATCGAATCCCCAGCTCGGCTTCTTTGGCCTTGATTTTCTCAACGGCCTTGTCCCGGTCGAAGACTTTCCCCAGGTGAACGCCCTTGACCTTGCCCCCGACCTTCTTGAACAACTTGTAATAGCCCCCGGTAAAGGCGACGGTCCAGCCTTCGACGTTTGCGGGAACGTCCGATTCGGTTTGTTTAACCGCGTTGTTTAACCTTTCGTTTTCGGTTTCCATGTTCGCGGCTTCCTGTTTAACTTTGTTTAACTCCCCGGTCAAGGTGCCAACCATGGATTGCAACCGCTCGTTTTCTGCGTTCGCTTCCTCCAAGGATTGTTTAACCTTGCTAAACTCTTCCCCGGTCCCCGAATCCCTTTCCGGTTCGACTCGGTTCAACATTTCGACCGCCGGTTTCAGGTAGGTTTTGAAGCTGTTAAACTTCGTTAAACCGTCCAGTTCTGGAAAGGTCCCGGTCAAGCGGTCCCAAGTCTGTTTCGGACTTTCGCCCGTTTCGGCGTACGCCTTCAAAACGGCTTCCCGGTTTTCATACAGCCAATCGAAAATGTTCCCTTCCATGGTTCCCCCCTCGGTTCAAGGTTTAACAAGTTTTGTTAAACTATTTGTTAAACCTGTTTAACCGTGTTGTCAAGGGAAAAAGCGGGAACTATGTCCTTCGAATACGGCCCCCGCTTCTTGTTAAACCGACTTGTTAAACCGTCCATTCAAAACCATGAATTCGAAATTTTTTGCCGCCGAAAACGCCGTCGTCTTTGCGGGATCTCAACTTTTCGAAAAATGCGTCGGAAACGGCTTGTTTCCCGGTCGGATTTTTTGTTTGACACTGACATGGTTTCCGATTTAAAAATTTCTCGCACTTCTTCATATTTTCATTGTGGAAATTTCAGCTCTTTTCAACCATGCTCGTGTTCAATACTGAGGGAGAAATGAAAAAAGTATTATTTCTTGCGCTTTGTTTTTCAATTTCCGGTTGCGTCCATAAGCTTGATATTGTGAACTTTCAAACCGGTCAGGTCTTGGAAGGCAACTACAACGAACTGAACCGCATGGTGACGGTAATAATGCCCGACGGCGAAGTTTTGACAGGAAAGTATAGCGCCGTAAATAACGCTTCATTTTCTTTTGGCACAGCTTCGGCCTTTTCGGGAACCGCAATGGCCACAGGTTTGGGTTATGGAATTTCGAGCGGAGGCCAAGGCCAAGCTTACGCATTGCTGAAAAGCGCGTCTTCAAGCCTGCTTATGGAAATGGTCGTTTCTTACAGTGAATGGACTGGTCACGGTTTCGGCGAGGCCAGAACCAATGACGGAAGAATCTTTAAAGTCCAATTCTGAATACGAACGACAAAAAACTTTGTTTTCCATTTTTGCCCCTCGGCACAAAAGAAGGGCGTCCACGTTCTTTTCGATGAGTGCGCCTGTAGGAGTCAACATGTTTATGAAAATGTTTCTTAGCATCTTCTTTGTTTTCTGTTTCGCTATCCCAAACGATACTGAAGCTGGTCCACTGACTGTCCGTTGTTCGGGCCAACCGATGTGGGCAGAACAGGTTGTCGCGGTTCAAATTGAAATCGCATTACCTATTGAAAAGAGGCAAGTTGTATCAATTTATACTCCGGATAGGCAAACGTGGGATTTTCCAGACCTTACGCCAGTCGGAGTGGGTGCTATTCAAATAGCTGAACAAATGGGTGATGCAAATTCTTCGCATAGGCACAAATTTATTGTGACTCGATTCCCAGATGAGAAAAGTTCTCTGGCTGGATTCTATCTAATTAATTCATACGTCAACTTTATCCGTGCGGATCTTTGGGAAAAGGACAAGCCATTTATATATTTGATTCCTATAATAATGAAGTTATTCAAGGTGTTTGCAAATAAGCTATACGCATAAGAACCACCTCATGGGTCCCCGTCGATTACGATAAAAATCCTTTGCCTTCCTACTCTTCGCCCTTCTTTTCATAACCGAGTTCCGCGGCCAACGCGGCAATCTGAGCGTCGAGCTGCTCGTCGGTCAAATTCTGATACTGGATAGGCCCCCCGTCTTTGCCGGTCAATTGGTTTTCCCGCTTGTCCCGCCACTCGTCCGGCCTGCGGTTCTTCAGCCAGAAAATGCAAGCCGTCGTATCGGGAGGATAATGCTTGACGGTCGGCACAACTACGGTTTCGCCGTTGTCGCGGAAAATCCTGTCCTCGGTGCAGGTGAAGCCCGTCGCCTTTTCGTAGAGGGAACGCTCGACTATAACGTCAGCCTCTTCCTTCCACTTTTTTAGGGTGTCCGAAAAATCCGGGTTCTCGGCCTTCCATTTCGAAAGCGTCGAGCGGCTTATGCCCATGGCTTCCGACACCTCGGCGTCGGTGAAACCGAGTCTGAACATTTTCGCCATGAGGTTTCTGTTTACCTTGTCGATTTTGCTCGGCCTGCCTCTCATTGTTCGCCCCCATTGACGGTGTTCGTGCCGAAAGCGGCACTGTGTTTGTTGAGTGGTACGCGCGCGCGTACCAGTAAAGAAACCCGTCGCGAGAATCCGTTTCAGGCGTCGGGAAAGTCGAGGTTCGACTCGACGGGGACAAGGACGATTACCATGTCGCCTTCGTTCGTCTCGGGTTCGTCGTCGCCTTCGAGCAACAGGAAAACCCTGCCTTTTGCCTCTTTGCGTTGTTCCAGCTTTTCGAGCCTTCTTTTCAAAGCATCCATTCTGGTTTTTCCTCCAGGTCTACCAGTCCGTCAGGCGTCAATATGTACGGCCCGTCCGTTCCGTCGGGCTTGCCGTCCTTCGCCCCGACGAACAAAAGCCGGAATTTCGGCCGCTCGACCACCCTGCCGCGTCGAGCTTCGAGCTTTTCGATACGTCGTTTCAATGAGTTCATAGGCTATGCCTTTCCGTTTATTTTCTCTTCCAGCGCCGAAAGACGCTGTTCAATCTCGGTCGTCTCCATGGCCCGGAGGAGTATGTTGCAGGAATACGAAACCGCCCGGCAAATGTCGGTGTCGATTTCGGCGTGAACCGTCTGGTTGATAATGCGGGACAAGAGCCTTCGGACGTCTTCCGGCCTTCGAAGAAGTATCCCGCGCTTAGGCGTTGATTTCATTGGACATACCCTCGTTTTTCCTGTCGATTAAGGCCCGTTTCGCCGTCGCTAAAGCGGACTATTCGAATATGCAGGCTTGCGCCCGAAACCGGCCGTTCGGTCCTGTCGAGCGTCTTCCCGGATTCGGTTACGGTCTCGATTGTCAGAACGCCCCGGCCCTGCCCCGCCCGTTCCAATCTTTCGAGCCTGGTTTTCAATCGCATTTTCGTTTTCCCCGAAGACTATAAATTTTTCCCACGTGTCTTAACACCTGTCAACTTTCTTGACTGTTCCGGCCCGTCCTTCAGTATCGCCTTCATTGTCCGAGCGGACCACGAACCCCTCGGACAGCAAACTATGGTCAAGACGTAGTCGCCCGGCCGCAGGCTTGCCCTTGCCCGCCGGATTAGCTCGTCCTTGTCGTCTTCCGGTCCGTGTTCGATTAAAAGACAAAGGTACTCGGAAGATTTTGGCTATACCAATCGGGGTGGATATGGAGCAATAAATGATTATATTTCCATGGAGCAACGAGAAAGGAGGATCCATGGAATACCGTCAAAACAACAAGGGGACCGAGCCGATAGGCGAGATCACCCCGGAGTTCAAGCAATTTTTAAACGAAACCAGAGACTTGCTCAAGGGCGGCGACAGAAGGATGTTCATGGCAAAGGTCGTCCGCCTGCTAGGCCCCGGAGGCCAAAGACGGGCGGAGCGCGAACTGGGCTGGAACCGGTGTACGATCGTCAAGGGCGAAAAGGAGCTGTCGAGCGGGTTCGCCTGCGTCGACAACTTCTCGGGCAGGGGGCGGAAGTCCGCGGAGCAAAAATTGCCGAATCTTCCGGGCGACATAAAATCCATCGTGGAGCCCGAAAGCCAGACCGATCCCACTTTTCGCACGGACAATACGTACTGTCCGCTGTCCGCCGGCGAAGTCAGACGACGGCTGATAGAGGAGAAGGGATACGACGACGGCCTTTTGCCGACGGAGCGAACGGTTCGCACCATGCTCAACGACCTGGGCTTCGGGCAAAGGAAGGTCGCCAAGGCCAAGCCTAAAAAAAAGTGCCCGAGACTGACGCCATTTTCGACAACCTGCACAGGCTCAACAAACTGGCCGACGAATCCGAGGGCGTGATCAGGCTGAGCATCGACACCAAGGCCGCCATAAAAATCGGAGCGTTCTCGAGGGGCGGATACAACCGGCAGGGGGAAAACGCCTGGGACCACGACTTCGAGCCGGAGGAGGAACTTTTTCTTTTCTGCGTCCATATACCGCGGACGGGCGACAACTACTTTTATTTCACAAAAGGCAGGGTAACCGCCGATTTCGTCGCGGACAGGATTCGGGAGCTTTGGCCGGAGCCGAAAATCCGGTTCGATCCGCACACGCTGGTTATCAACGCCGACAACGGACCGGAAAACAGCGGCGTGCGCACGCGGTTTCTCAAGCGCCTCGTGGAGTTCGCCAAAGAGGAGCGGATCGACGGAATCCACGAAACCGGCGTTCGCCTGTCGAAGAGCGCCATGCGAAAA